>NZ_JBJURH010000013.1:19830-32814 GCF_046098215.1 Streptomyces sp. Da 82-17 | reverse complement strand
GTCGACTGCTGCGCCGTCGTGGGCTGTTGGGGCCTTCGCCCCAGCCCCCGGTCGCGGGCCCTACCGCCATCGGTCGACTGCTGCGCCGTCCTGGCTGGTCGCGCAGTTCCCCGCGCCCCTAAGGGGGCACTCCCCGCCATCAGTTGACTGCAGCGCCGTCGTGGCTCGTCGCGCAGTTCCCCGCGCCCCTGACGGGGCACTCCCCGCCGTCCGTTGACTGCTGCGTCGGCGTGGGTGGGCGCGCAGTTTCCCGTGCCCCTGGTGCGTCGTGGCTCATCTGGTCGTTCTGGTGGGGTATGGCGCGTTCAGGGTGAGGTGGGTGCCGGTGGGGTCGGCGGCCGTTTTCAGGTTCAGGGTCGCGCCGATCAGTAGGGCTCGTTCTCGCATGCCCTGGATGCCTGCGCCCTCCGGGGCCGAGCCCAGGCCGCGGCCGTTGTCCCGGATGCGGAGGCGCAGGGGGCCCTTCGGGTCGGTTCGGCCCAGGTGGACGTGGACCGTATCGGCCTGTGCGTGTCGGGCCGCGTTGGTGAGGGCCTCCTGGGCCACCCGGTAGAGGACCAGCTCCGTCGCCGCGTCCAGCGGCGGCAGTTCGGCGTCCACCCTGCACCGGACCGTCAGCGTCGGCGTCGTGAACTCGGCCGCGAGCGCGTGCAGGGCGCTCGTCAGGCCCAGGTCGTCCAGGACACCCGGCCGCAGTCGGCGGGCGATCCGGCGGATCTCGTCGAGCCCCGCCCGCGTCGCCTCCTGGGCCTGACGCAGTTCCGCCCGGAGCGGCTCGGGCGCCTGTCCCGCCGCGTGCCCGAGCTGCAGCAGTACCGCCGTGAGCGTCTGCCCCACCTCGTCGTGCAGCTCGCGGGCCACCCGGGCCCGCTCGTCCTCCTGCGCCGACAGGACACGGGCCGTGCTGTCGGCCCGCTCAGCGGCGAGCCGGTCGAGCATCGCGTTGAAGGCGGCGGTCAGTTCGGCGATCTCCCCGGTGCCTGTCACCTGCACGGCGGGCCCGCTGTGCGGTCGTACGAGATCGGCCTGCGTCATCGCCCGGTTGAGGCGGCCCAGCGGGGCCAGGCCGATGCGGAGCAGCACCGCGCTGACCGTGATCGTCGCGACCAGGCCGACGCAGAGGACGACGGCCTCACCGGCCCGTACCGGCGTCGACACCGTCACCGGGCCGAGCAGCAGCAGCGCGATGAGGACGAGGACGGCGGCGTGCAGCAGGAAGATCCGCCGGTACAGCGTCATGGTTCGGTCCGTCCCCTTCGGCGGGCGCGCACCGGCCCGCCCGCCCTTGCGTGTGCACTCGTCCGCGTACCGCCTGACCTGCGGTGACACGACCCCCCTCGGCATCTTTTCCCGTCTGCCCAGGAACTGTCCATCCGTGCTGACACCCATGTCGGGGCGTCGGGCGCGGATGACACGATGTCGCTCTTGCCGTGTTCGCGCACCCGGGCGACGCGGCGTAGTCCACCAGCAAGTCAGGGGATCAGGGAGGGGACAGGCTGTGCCTGCTCCACGGATGAGCACGACGCCGCTGCCCGGCATCGGCGTCCAGTACGACCTCACCACGCGTGAGGACCGCCACGTCTCGGTGGTCGCGCACCGCGACGGCACCCGGACCGTCAACGTCTACCAGGCCGACGACCCGGACGCCTGTCTGCAGTCGCTGCATCTGACGGGGCCCGAATCGGCGTCGCTGATCGACGCGTTGATGCCGGCGCACCACAGCCCGAACGTGCTGCACACCACGGACCTCGGGCTCGTCGCCGAGCGCATCGAGCTGTCCACGCACTCGCACTGGAACGGCCGGGTGCTCGGCGAGACGAAGATGCGCACGGACACGGGCGCGTCGATCGTGGCCGTACTCCGGCGCTCGGGGGCCGTGCCGTCTCCCGCGCCCGACTTCCGGCTGGCCGGTGGGGACACGCTGATCGTGATCGGCACCCGTGAGGGCGTCGAGGCGGCCGCGGCGATCCTCGGGCAGGAGTGACCGCGTGCACTCTGCTCTCTTCCTGATCGAGTTCGGCGCGATCATCCTGGGGCTCGGGCTCCTGGGACGGTTCGCCGGGCGGTTCCAGTTCTCGCCGATCCCGCTGTATCTGCTCGCCGGTCTCGCGTTCGGCGAGGGCGGGCTGCTGCCGCTGGGCGCGAGCGAGGAGTTCGTGGCGATCGGCGCCGAGATCGGCGTGATCCTGCTGCTGCTCATGCTGGGCCTGGAGTACACGGCGACCGATCTGGTCTCCAACCTGAAGACGCAGTACCCGGCGGGGCTCGTCGACTTCTGTCTGAACGCGCTGCCGGGCGCCGCCGCCGCGCTGCTGCTCGGCTGGGGGCCGGTGGCGGCGGTGGTGCTCGCGGGCGTCACCTGGGTGTCGTCGTCCGGTGTCATCGCGAAGGTCCTCGGCGACCTGGGCCGGGTCGGCAACCGCGAGACCCCGGTGATCCTCAGCGTGCTCGTCCTGGAGGACCTGGCGATGGCGGTGTATCTGCCCATCATCACGGCCCTGTTGGCGGGTGTGAGCCTCGCGGCGGCCAGCGTCACCCTCGCCATCGCGCTCGGCGTCGCGGGCCTCGTGCTGTTCGTCGCGCTCCGCTACGGGCGGGTCATCTCCCGGTTCGTGTCCAGCGACGACCCGGAGAAGCTGCTCCTCGTGGTGCTCGGCCTGACGCTGCTCGTCGCGGGCATCGCGCAGCAGCTGCAGGTGTCGGCGGCGGTCGGCGCGTTCCTCGTCGGCATCGCGCTGTCCGGTGAGGTCGCCGAGGGCACGCACACGCTGCTCAGCCCGCTGCGGGACCTGTTCGCCGCGGTGTTCTTCGTGTTCTTCGGCCTGCACACCGACCCGGCGTCCATCCCGCCGGTGCTGCTGCCCGCGCTCGCGCTCGCGGTGGTCACGGCCCTGACGAAGGTCGGTACGGGCTACTGGGCGGCCAAGCGCGCCGGAGTGGGCGTCAAGGGGCGCTGGCGGGCGGGCGGCACGCTCGTCGCGCGCGGCGAGTTCTCCATAGTCATCGCGGGCCTCGCCGTGACGGCCGGCATCGAGCCGTCCCTCGGCCCGCTGGCGACGGCGTACGTCCTGATCCTGGTGATCGTCGGCCCGCTGACCGCGCGGTACACGGAGCCGATCGCCCGGTACTTCGCGAAGCGCCGGGACGGCTCGGGCGGCGGCAGCGGTACGGCCGCCTCGACGAGCGTGCCCGTACAGGCGGAGGCGGCCGAGGCGCGGGGCGGCGTCCAGTCGTAGCCCTGCGGGACCCGACGGCGGGGAGGCGGCGGGCAGTTGCTCGCCGCCTCCCCGCCGCCGTGCTCAGTCGGTGACGTCGATCTTGCCGTTCTGCTGCGGGGACCCGGTCACCTTGCCCGCCGTGACGTTCTTCAGGAGCGCAGCGAGGTCGACTCCCGTGGTGGAGCTGAGGAGTTCGACGCCCTGGGCGACGTTGTCGGCTACGGTGCGCGGGAGTTGGCTCGCGCCGTCCGAGGAGATCACCGTCAGCTTGTCGATGGCGCTCATCGGCTCGGCGGCCTTCGCCACCACCTGCGGCAGCACCTCGACGAGCATCTGCAGCACGGCCGCGTCCCCGTACCGGGCGAACGCGTCGGCCTTCTTCTGCATGGCCTCCGCCTCGGCCGCGCCCTTCGCGCCGATCGCCGCCGCCTGGGCCTCGCCCTCGATGCGTACGGCCTCGGCGAGCGCGGCGCGGTGCAGCTTCTCGCCCTCACCGGTGAGCCGGGAGCGCTGTGCGTCGGCCTCGGCCTGCTTGACGAGGGCGATGCGGCGGGCCTCGGCCTCCTGCTCGGCCTGGTAGCGGGCGGCGTCGGCGGGCTTGCGGACCTTGGTGTCCAACTCCCGGTCGGTCAGGGCGGCCTGGCGCTCGGCGACCTTCTCCTGCTCGGTGAGGACCTCCTGCTGGCGGGCGGCGTCGGCGAGCGGTCCGGCGGCGTTGGCGCGGGCGGCGGCCTCGTCGGTCTCGGCCCGGATCTCGGCCTGCTTGAGGGCGAAGGTCCGCTCGGCGACCGCGATCTCCTCGGCGGCCTTCAGGCGGGCCTGTTCGGCGGCGCGGCGGGCGACGGCCTCGGCGATGTCGGCCTCCTGCCGGGCGCGGGCGGCCTCGGGGCGGCCGAGGTCCTCCAGGTACGAGCCCTCGGTGGAGATGTCCTGGATCTGGAAGGCGTCGAGGACGAGACCCTGCCCGGACAGCGAGGTCTCGGCCTCCTCGGCGACCTGACCGGCGAAGGCGGCGCGGTCGCGGATGATGTCCTCCACGGACATCCGGCCGACGATGGCGCGCAGCGCGCCGGACAGCACTTCCTGCGTGAAGCCGACGATGCCGTCCTGCTGCATCAGGAACCGCTGGGCGGCGGCGCGGATGGAGTCCTCGGTGCCGCCGACCTTGACGATGGCGACGCCTTCGAGGTTGGCCTTCACGCCGCGCAGCGTCACGGCCCCGCGCACGGAGACCGGGATGTGCCGCGACGACAGGTCGAGCGTGAACCGCTGCTGCACGAACGGGACGACGAACACGCCTCCGCCGACGACGACCTTCTGGCCGCTGTTGTCGGTGAAGATCCGCCCGGTCTCCGGGTCGGTGGACTTCTTGCCGCGCCGCCCGGTGACGATGAACGCCTCGCTGGGCCCGGCGACCTTGTACCGGGTGACGAGGACGAGGCCGAGCAGGACGAGGAGTACGACGACTCCGACGACGGCTACTGCGACTGGACTCATGAGGGGTTCCCCCTTGTACGTGTGGTGCGGCGTACGGGCAGTGCGGCGTACGTGTGGTGCGGCGCGTGGGCCCGGCGGTCGGGCCGGTCAGTGTTCGACGGGACGGACGGCCACGGAGGTGGCCGACAGGGTGCGCTCGACCCAGACCTCGGCCCCGCGGGCCATCGGACCGTCGCTTCGCGCGGCCAACTTGACGGGCTGGCCCGCGAGTTGGAGCAGCACTTCGCCGTAGCCGTCGGCCGGGATGGGCGTGACGACGCGTCCGGCGCTGCCGACCAGGTCGGCGCCGCGGGGCGAGTCGCCGGAGCCGCGGAGCAGGGCCCGCCCGGCCCGCCACACGCCGTACGCGGTGACGACGCCCGCGCCGGTGCCGACGGCGGTGGCGGCGACGGGGCCGAGGCCGGTCGTGCCGAGGGTGAGGGCGCCGGCGAAGCCGAGCATGGACGTGAATCCGGCGATGACGGGCAGCGACAGCCAGCCGTCGAGGAGCCCGTCCAGGACGCCGCCGAGGAACCCGTCGAGCAGTCCGTCGAGGACGAGGGAGAGGGCGAGGAGGACGACCCCCGCCATGCCGAGACCGAGAAACCAGGTCACCGCGTTCGCCTCCTCACCCGCTCGTCCCCCGTGGACAAGAAGAGGTTTCCACGCGCCGTAGGGCGGCGTCATTGCCGGTTTCCGGCAGTCTTTACGCGTTCTTGATGCCGAGTTCCTTCGTCCGAACAGGTGGACCGGGGGCGGCCGGGCGGTGCGCAGGGCCCCTTCGGGGCGGGTCGGCGTCGGCTCATGTCGGGCCTGCTCAGGGGGCGTTCAGTGGTCCAGGCCACTGACGCGGCGCAGGCGGGCCGACGTGCGCCCGCGAAACCCGCCGGGAACCGCCCTGACATGGGAAATCCCGCCCCCGTAGGCATGATTGACGGATCGTCGGAGAGCCGGTACCACTGACACCCACGTTCGGCCCCCGCACGCCCCATCGCGCCCCATCGCCTCGGGAGGCAGCATTGCGAAGGTCAGCCCACGCCGCAGATGTGACCGTGCGTCGCCGACGTCTGACGAGAACCTCGGGCGCCGTGGCGTCGGCGGCGCTGCTGCTGCCGTTGCTCGCCGCGGCGCCCTCGGACTCCGCCCCGGTCGCCCCGTCCGCGCGGCTGCAGAGCGCGTTCGCCGCGGCTGCCGCCGAGTACCGGGTGCCGCAGAGCGTGCTGCTCGGCGTCTCGTATCTGCAGTCCCGCTGGGACGCGCACGGTGGAGCCCCGAGCGTCAGCGGCGGCTACGGCCCGATGCATCTGACGGACGCGCGCACCGCGCTCCGGGACGCCCCGCACCACAGCCACGGCACCGAGGACGCCCGCGGTGACACCCGGCGCCCCGCGCGGGTGCCCGAGGCGAAGCTGCCGGATCCGGCTCAACTCCCCCAGCGGCTGCGGACGTTGCCGAGGGCGGCCGAGCTGACCGGTATCGGCGCGGAGGAGCTGCGGACCGATCCGGCGGCGAACGTCCGCGGCGGCGCCGCCCTGCTGGCCGCCGCGCAGCGGGCGTCGGGCGGGGACACGGACAGCGCGGACCCGGCGGACTGGTACGCGGCGGTGGCGAAGTTCTCCGGGGCGGACGACCAAGCCTCGGCCGCCTCGTACGCGAACGAGGTGTTCGCGGTGATCCGGGACGGGCAGAAGCGGACGACGGACGCGGGCCAGCGCGTGGAGCTCGCGGCGACGAAGGGCCTGGAGCCGGACGCGTCGCGGATGGAGAAGCTGGGCCTGCGGCGGGCGTCGGCGGCGGCGACGGACTGCCCGGAGACGATCTCCTGCGAGTGGATCCCGGCGCCGTACGAGGAGTTCGGCGAGGGCGACTACGGCAACCACGACAAGGCGGACCGGCCGCACGACCAGAAGATCCGGTACATCGTGGTGCACGACACCGAGGGCAGCTGGGACACCACGCTGAAGCTGGTGCAGGACCCCGAGTACGTGTCGTGGCAGTACACGCTGCGCTCCACCGACGGGCACATCGCACAGCACCTGAAGCTGAAGGACGTGGGCTGGCACGCCGGCAACTGGGCGGTCAACTCGCAGTCGATCGGCCTGGAGCACGAGGGTTTCCTGACGCAGCCGGACGCCTGGTACACGGAGGCGATGTACCGCAGCTCGGCCCGGCTGGTGAAGTACCTGTCGAAGCGGTACGACATCCCGCTGGACCGGCAGCACATCCTCGGCCACGACACGGTGCCGGGCACGACGACGGCGACGATCCCGGGGATGCACACGGACCCGGGCCCGTACTGGGACTGGCAGCACTACTTCACGCTGATGGGCAAGCCGTTCGAGCGGACCGCGGGCCCGTCCGGCGGTCTGGTGACGGTGCTGCCCGAATACGACGAGCACAAGCCGGAGTTCACGGGTTGCAAGGAGGCCGGGGACACGTGCCCGGCGCACGGTTCGAGCGCGGTGCGGGTGCACACCGAGCCGCGGGACGACGCCCCGCTGGTGAAGGACATCGGCCTGCGCCCGGGCGGCGGCGACTCGACGACGGGCGTGAACGACCTGGGCTCGCGGCTGTCGACCGGCCAGCAGTACGCGGTCGCGGACCGGAAGGGCGACTGGACGGCGGTCTGGTACCTGGGGCAGAAGGCCTGGTTCAAGAACCCGAAGGAGCAGCCGACGGCGGTCGACGCGGCGGGCCTGACGGTCACCCCGAAGGCGGGCGCGGAGGACGTGCCGGTGTACGGGCGGGCGTACCCGGAGAGCTCGGCGTACCCGGAGGGCATCAAGCCGCAGCCGGTGTCGCCGCTGCCGTACAAGCTGCTCAAGGGGCAGAAGTACGCGACGGGCGGGCTGGTGCCGGGTGAGTACTTCTACGCGCCGACGTTCGACACGGCCCCGCACAAGGTGGTGCGCGGCAAGGACACGTACTACGAGATCCAGTTCGGTCACCGGGTCGCGTTCGTGCGGGCCGCGGACGTGCGGGTGGTGCCGTCCGGTACGTGACCGTGTGGTCGTCCGGCGCGTGACAGGGGCGGCCGGACAGCTCGCCGGGCCCGGACCTGCTTGTGGGGGCAGGTCCGGGCCCGGCGTATGTCAGGCGTCAGGGTGCGGGGTCAGCCCTGCTGGAAGAGCTCCGCGGGCAGCGGCTTCAGGAGGGCGTACAGGTCGTCGGTGATGGGGCGGTCCCAGGCGGCGATGGTCACCAGGACGTTGTCGCTGCGGTCGAACTGGACGCAGGAGATACGGCTCTCGGAGAGCTTGAGGCGGCGCACGATCAGCAGGTTGTCGCCCTGCATCACCGGCACGTCCTCGGTCTCGACGACCTCGATGTCCTCGTCGTTCTCCAGGGCGAGCAGCAGCTGCGCCACCTCGAACGGCACGTCCTTCTCGCCGATGTCGCGGGCCGGGGAGCCCTCGGGGAGGTTGCCGATGACCATGGCGGGGCCGCGGCCGCCGAACAGGTCGTACCGCAGGAAGACGCCCTGGCAGCTGCCGTCGGGGGCGGGCAGCAGGCCCGCGCCGAGGTTGCCGGGCCAGTCACCCGGGTCCATGGCCAGGACGTCGAAGTCCGGGCCGGCGGGGGTGGGGGCGCTGCGGCGGCGGAGGAAGGACATGCCGCCCATGGTACGTGGCTTTCCGCACAGCCGGACGCCGGGCCCCGTCGGTCCCCGCTCCCGCCGGGACGGGCATGCGCGCCGGTCAGAGCCCTGCGGGCGGGGTGCGCGCCGGGCCCCGGAGGGCGATGCGCCGCCCTCGTGTTCGGGCGGCAACGGGGGCCGGGGGTGAGCGAGTTGGCGTACGCGGGTGCTTACGCGCGGTGGTGTTCCTGTCTGCGTTCCTGATGGCGGGCGACGCGGGCGCGGTTGCCGCAGGAGGGCTTGCACCACTCCTGCCGGGGGTGCTCCTTCAGGAAGTAGCGCACGCAACGCGGAGCGTGACAGGCCCGCAACCGGGCGCGGTCGTCCCCGGCGAGGAACGCGGCGGCGGCCCGCGCGAGCACGGAGACCAGCAGGTCGGCGGGTGCCGCGGGCGCCGCGGGCCGGTACGTGAGCCGGGGCCCGCCGGCCTCGGGCCAGGTCAGCTCGGGGACGACGGGCACGCGTGCGGCGGCTGCGCCGAGGTGGGCGAGGGCCTCGTCCACCGTCGGCAGCCGGTGCGCGTCGGCGGGGCTTGCCGGGGCCGGGCGTACGGCGTGGGCGAAGAGCGCGCGCACCGCGCGGCGGAGGGCGCGTACGTCGGACAGCGCGGCCGGGTCGGCGGTGAACGGGGTGGGCGGGGTGGACGGGGTGAGCTGCGCGGGCGGGGCTCCGGCGGCGGTGAGGTCGGCGGTGTGCTCGGCGACCCAGCGGGTCAGGTCCTCGGGGTGCTCCAGGTCGTCGGCGACGCCGCCGCGGCCGTCGTGCCGGACGGTGAGGGCGAGGGCGAGGGCGCCGGGCTGCGGGCATGCGCCCGATGCTAGCTTCGGGGCTCCGTCCCGGGCTCGCGAGGAGCACGGGGGCAGGGCGGGCCGGGAGGTACGGGGTGGACGGTACGTGCGGGGTGGACGGTACGTGCGGGGTGGACAGGACGTACGGGGTGCGCCGGACGCGGGTCGACCACTGGCGGGCGGGGCTCGCGTGCGTGCCGGAGTCGGTGTGGGAGCGGGTGGACGCGGAGGAGCTGATCCTCGCGGACAACCGGCTCACGGCGGTGTCGCCGCGCCTGGCCGCGCTGACCCGGTTGCACATGCTCGACCTGGGCCACAACCGGCTGACGGCGCTGCCGGAGGAGATCGGCGAGCTGACGTCGCTGGCGGGCTGCCTGTACCTGCACGACAACCGACTCACGTCCCTGCCGGAGTCGTTGGGCCGTCTGACGCGGTTGCGGTACTTGAACGTGGGCGAGAACCCGCTGGGCCGGTTGCCGGAATCGCTGGGCGACCTGCGGGAGTTGACCGAGCTGCGCGCACAGCAGGCCCGCCTGACCGAGCTTCCGGAGACGGTCGGCGACCTCGCGGCGTTGCGTGAACTGTGGTTGCGGGGCAACGAGTTGGCGAGGCTGCCGAACGCGGTCGGGCGGCTGCGGGAGCTGCGGGAGTTGGAGCTGCGGGACAACCGCTTCACGGCGATCCCGGACCCGCTCCGGGGACTTCCCCGCCTGCGCCGGCTCGACCTGCGGGGCAACGGGGTGGGCGAACTGCCCGACTGGATCGCCGAGTTGCCCGCCCTGGAGAAGCTGGACCTGCGCTGGAACCCGGTGACGGTCCCGCCGGAGGTCGAGGAACGGTTGGCGGCGCGGGGGTGCGTGGTGCTGTGGTGAGCGGTACGGGAGATGTGCTCGGCCTGCTGCCGGAGGCGTACTGGCACGTGCCGTACCGGGGTGACCGCCATCCCGGCTCGGCGCACGTCACGGCCCGCCCCGGACTCCGCCTCGGCGCCAACTGCCAGCTGTACGCGTACGCGGTGCTCGGGCACTTCGGTGTGACGGTGCCGCCGCTGCGGTCCAGCGAACTCTGGACGGACACGTCGGCCACGCACCGGGTGCCGGTGCCGCGCCCACTGGACCTGGTGCTGTTCAACGCGACGCGGGACGCGTACGGGGCGCACGTCGGGGTGTGGGCCGGGCCGGATGCGGTGCTGCATCTGTGCGCGGAGGTGGGGGTGCCGGTGGTGTGGCGCCGGGAGGAGTTCGCCCGGCGCGAGCGGTACGCGGTATGCCTGGGCACGAAACGCCCCCGCCTCTAGCCGGACACCGCCGGAGGCTTTCGGGTAGGGGCGTGGCGGGAAGAGCAGGAGCCGAGGTCAGGCCGGGAGTTCCCGAGGCCAACCGCCCGCCGACCGCAGCAACTCGATGAACGCCCGCTCCGCCGGAGCCAGCAACCGGTCCCGGCGCCGCACCAGATTGACCGGCCGGGGCCGGGGCGCCGGAGCCACGGGCACGACGGCCAGCGTCCCCGCCCGCACCTCGTCGACGATCGCGTGCTCCGAGATCAACGCCACCCCCAGGCTCGCCGCCACACACTGCTTCGCCGCCTCCGGCCCCCACACCGCCCCGCGCGACACCCCGTCCAACTCCCACTCGGAGAGGGCCTGTTCCTGCAGGACGCGCGTCTGCGACCCCGGTTCGCGCAGCAGGAAGCGGCAGTCGGCGAGGTCCTCGGGGTGGACTTCGGGGCGCCCCGCGAGCGGGTGGGCCGGGGACGCGACGAGGACGAGCCGTTCGTCGAGGACGGTCTCCGTGAGGAGCTGGGAGGCCGTGGGGACGCCCGCGACCACCGCCACCCCGATGTCACCGGCAAGCAGCCGTTCCAGTACGGCCTCGTTGTTGCCGACGTACACGTCGCACTCGATCCCCGGATGGCGCTCCTGGAAGCGGGCGAGGAGCGACGGCAGCAGATACGTGCCGACGGTCGTGGAACCGCCGACGAGGAGCCGCCCGGACGCGAGTCCGCTCACCTGCTGCACGGCCGCTACCGCCTCCTCCGCGAGGAGGAACACCCGCTTCCCGTACTCGGCGAGGACCTCCCCCTCCGCGGTCGGCCGCGCCCGCGAACCGGACCGGTCGATGAGCGTGACCTTCAGGGACTGTTCGAGCCGGCGGACCTGGTTGGAGACCGACGGCTGGCTCATGTAGAGGCGCTGCGCGGCGGCGGAGAAACCCTGGTGCTCCACGACCTGCATGAAGATCCACAACCGGTGGAGGTTGAGTTCCACACGCGCCTCCCCGCACCGCTGTCGATCACCGGGCGCCGAGCCTAGCCCCGTCCGGGGCCGCTGGGGAGGCCTCGTACCAGGTCGTTCCAGGGGGTTCCCGGTACGAGGGGGCTATGGCCGCCATAGCGAATCCGGTGGTTCTTCCGGCCCGCCCGCCGGTGTACCCATGAAACGCGGGACGGCGAACGAGGAGGCCGCCCGCAGACTTCGACCTCAGGGGTGGATCCGCACATGACCGAACCGCTGACTGTGAACGGGCGCCGCTACCACCGGCCCCACCGGCCCGTCGTCGTCGTGTGCATCGACGGCAGCGAGGACGCCTACCACGAGCGGGCCATCGCGGACGGCCGCATGCCGTTCCTGGAGCGCATGCTGCAACGCGGCGCCGATCTGCGCGGCGACTGCACGATGCCATCCTTCACCAACCCCAACAACCTGTCGATCGCGACGGGCGTGCCCCCGGCCGTGCACGGCATCTGCGGCAACTACTTCTACGACACCGAGTCCGGCGCCGAAGTCATGATGAACGACCCCGAACTGCTGCGCGCGCCGACCCTGTTCGCGGAGTTCTCGCAGCGCGGCGCGAAGGTCGCCGTGATCACCGCGAAGGACAAGCTGCGCCGGCTGCTCGGCAGCGGACTCAAGGACGGCATCTGCTTCTCGGCGGAGAAGGCCGACCAGGCCACGGAGGAGGAGAACGGCATCGGGAAGGTGCTGGAGCGGACCGGCATGGAGCTGCCGTCGGTGTACAGCGCCGAGCTGAGCGAGCTCGTCATGGCCGCGGGCGCCGACATCCTCGACAAGGACCGCCCGGACCTGATGTACCTGTCGCTGACCGACTACATCCAGCACAAGCACGCGCCGGGCTCGCCGGTCGCCAACGACTTCTACGCGATGCTCGACCGGTACTTCGAGCGGATCGACGCGCTCGGCGCGGTCCTCGTCGTGACCGCCGACCACGGCATGAACGCGAAGGCCGACGGGGACGGCGCCGCCCGCGTCGTCCACCTCCAGGACCACCTCGACGCGGCCCTCGCACCGGGCGCGGCCCGCGTCGTGCTGCCCATCACCGACCCGTACACCGTGCACCACGGGGCGCTCGGCTCGTACGCGACCGTCCACCTGCCCGCCGACGCCGACCGGGACGCCGTAGCCGCCGAGCTGGCCCGACTGGACGGCGTGGACGAGGTGTTGACGCGGGAGGCGGCCTGCGAACGGTTCGAGCTGCCCGGCGACCGGATCGGCGACCTCGTCGTCATCGCCGAGCGCAACACGGTCCTCGGCACCACCCCGGCCCGGCACGACATCTCCGCGTTCAAGGAGCCACTGCGCTCGCACGGCGGCCTGACCGAACAGAAGGTGCCGTTCCTCGTCAACGCACCCGTGCAGGGCCTGCCCGAGGGCCACCGGCTGCGCAACTTCGACGCGTACTGGATCGGCACGGCCATCGCGGCGGAAGCAGCACTCACGACGTGACTTGCCCCGGGCCCGGGTCCTGGCCCTGATCCGCCCGACGCGGGCCCCCGGTCGGGCCCGGGTCCTGGCCCTGATCCGCCCGACGCGGGCCCCCGGTCGGACCCGGTCCCCGCCCGGAGCCCG
>NZ_JBJURH010000013.1:0-19730 GCF_046098215.1 Streptomyces sp. Da 82-17 | reverse complement strand
CCCTGATCCGCCCGACGCGGGCCCCCGGTCGGGCCCGGGTCCTGGCCCTGATCCGCCCGACGCGGGCCCCCGGTCGGACCCGGTCCCCGCCCGGAGCCCGGCCTCGATGCGAGCCTGAGCCCGATCGGAGCACGCCCCGGTCGGGACCCGGGCTCGGCCGGCATCCCATCCGATGGACACCTGGCCCCAACGGGCCGGACCTGATCGACGCCCGCGTCCATCCGGAGGCCCGCCCAACAGACGTTCGCTCCAAGGGAGTTCCAGTTCCGCCCAAGGAGCCGTACCCAGGGTCCTCCGCCCCCGCCCACGCCCCCCGTGCCTCCGTGCCCCCGTGCCCCCGTGCCCCCGTGCCCCCGGGGAGAGTTCCGCCCCAAGGCTCCCCAACAGACCCACCCTCAAGGGACGGGCGGGCCGGGTGTTCGCGTAGCCGCCGCCCCCCACACCTTCCGTATCCGCCCGAGGACGAGGGACAGGAGCCAGCCATGGCCGACCTCGCACCACCGCAGCGCACTTCACGGACCACCACGGGGACGGCCGCCGCCGCCCGCTGGCGCTGGCGTATCTTCGCCGTCACCTGGCTCGCCTACGCGGGCTTCTACTTCGTACGCCAGGCGTTCTCCGTCGCCAAGCTCGGCATCCTGGAGGACCCGGCGGTCAACACCGTCCTCACCGAGCAGGTCCTCGGCGTGATCGACGCGGTCTATCTGGCCGCGTACGCCGTCGGGCAGTTCCTGTGGGGCATGTGGGCCGACCGGTTCGGTCCGCGGGTGGTGGTCGTCGGCGGCATGGTCGGCGCGATCGTCGCGGCCTGCCTCATGGGGGTGAGCAGCGCCCTGCTCGTGTTCGGCGGCGCCATGGTGCTGCAGGGCCTCGCGCAGTCGACGGGCTGGGCCCCGCTGTGCAAGAACATGGGGAACTTCTTCCCGGTGCGGCAGCGAGGGCGGGTGCTCGGGCTGTGGAGCACCAACTACGCCTTCGGCGGGCTCGTCGCGCCGCCGTTCCTCGGCTGGGTCGCGTACTCGCTGTTCGACAGCTGGCAGGTCGCGTTCTTCGCGGGCGCGGCCACCCTCGCCGTCGTCCTGCTCCTGTTCCTGCTGCTGCAGAAGAACTCCCCGCAGGACGCAGGTGTGGAGGACGCGGGCGTGGAGGACGAAGCGCAGCATGAGCAGGAGCATGGGCACGGTCAAGAACCGGACGCCGATGCCTCCTCGGCCCCGGCGAAGGCGCGGCGCGGCGGGCTGGCCCTCTATCGGGAGACGCTCCGCGACCCGATGGTGCTGACGCTCGGCGGCGCCTACTTCCTGCTGAAGCCCGCCCGGTACGCGATCCTGCTGTGGGGGCCCGTCCTGGTGAGCCGTCGGCTGCCCGACATCGACAAGGTGGGCGCGGTGCTGATCCCGGTCGCCTTCGGTGTGGCGGGAGTTGTCGCGCCGATCGTCGTCGGCTGGCTCTCCGACAAGCTGTTCGGCTCGCGCCGGGTGCCGCCGTGCGTGCTCGCCCTCGGCCTGCTGACGCTGACGCTCGCGCTGTTCATGCCGCTGACCGCCACCGGCAGCGTCCCGGTGATGATCGCGGTGCTCGCCGTCATCGGCCTCACGGTGTACGCCGCCGACTCGATGATCTCCTGCGTCGCGGCCGTCGACTTCGGTACGGACAAGGGCGCGGGCACGGCCGCCGGGCTGGTCAACGGCTGCGGTTCGGTCGGGGCGATCCTGGGCGGGCTCCTGCCCGGGTTCCTGTCCGGCGGCGCGCTGTTCACCGGGTTCGCGGCGGCCGCGCTGCTCGCCGGGCTGCTGATGGTGCCGCACTGGAACCGCCGCCCGCGCACTGCTGCTGCTTCCTGATCCAACGTCACCCGGCCCTGGAACAGGGTTCGTTGAGGTCGTCGTACCGCACTCCTCGCAGAGAGGTTCCAACATGAGCGTCAACCAGGCCGACACCGTCGTCGTGGGCGCCGGCATCGTCGGACTCGCGCACGCCCTCGCCGCCGCGCGCCGCGGCGAACGCGTCGTCGTCTTCGAGCGGGACGACTTCGCCGTGGGCGCCTCCATCCGCAACTTCGGCATGATCTGGGCCGTGGGCCAGCAGCGCGGCAGGGTCTACGAGCGGGCCCTGCGCAGCCGGGAGATCTGGCTGGAGATCGCCGCCAAGACCGGCATGTGGGCCGAGCAGAGCGGCTCGCTGCACCTCGCGCACCGGCCGGACGAGGTGGCCGTCCTGGAGGAGTTCGTCGCCGCCACGCCCGCCGCACGCGACCGCGGCGTCAGGATGATGACCGCGGAGGTGGCGCTGACGTCCAGTCATGTCGCCCGTCCCGACGGCCTGTTGGCCGCGATGTGGAGCCCGACCGAGCTCAACGTGGATCCGCGGCGGGCGATACCGGCCGTGGCCGACCACCTGGTCGCCGAGTACGGGGTGGACATCCGCTTCGGCACCACCGTCCGCTCCGTGGACCTGCCGACGGTGTCCACGACGGCCGGTGACTGGCGGGCCGGCCGGGTCTTCGTGTGCAGCGGCAACGACTTCGCGACGCTCTACCCGGAGGTGTACGCGGACAGCGGCCTGGTGCGCTGCAAGCTGCAGATGATGCGTACCGGCGTGCAGCCCGGAGGCCGGCCGCTCGGCCCGATGCTGTGCGGCGGGCTCACGCTGCTGCACTACGCGGCGTTCGACGGCCTGACGGCACGCGCGGCGCTGGCGGCGCGGATGGCCGAGGAGTTGCCGTACCACCGCGAGCACGGCATTCACGTGCTCCTTTCCCAGACCGCCGACGGCCGCCTCACGATCGGCGACAGCCACGCGTACGGGATGACGCACGACCCGTTCGAGGACGAGGCGATCAACGAGGCGGTGCTCGACTACCTCGGCACGTTCGCCGACCTGCCCGACGCGCGCGTCACCGAGCGCTGGACCGGCTACTACCCGTCCCTGCGCGACGGCCGTACGGAACTCGTGGTGTCGCCGGAGCCGGGCGTGACGGTGGTCAACGGGGTCGGCGGCGCGGGCATGACGCTGTCGTTCGGGCTCGCGGAGGAGAACATCGGCGCCTGACGGCCACCGCGAGTACGGGAAGGCCCCGGCGGACGGGATTCCGCCGGGGCCTTCCCGTGCACGACGGCTCGGCGTCAGTAGCCGATGCAGGCCGAGTGCCAGGAGGTGTAGAAGTCGAAGACCTCCGGGGAGCACTCGGGCGGGCCGTACTGGGAGGCCTTGGCGCCGGTGTGCGGAAGGTGCGCGTAGGCGCCGACGCCGGGGCGGTTGACGTGCAGCATGCCCGCCTCGAACCGCTCGACGGCCTCGAACGCGCGGGCCTGCGACGCGGTGAACACGGTGCCGCTCATCCCGTACTTGACGGAGTTGGCGATGCGCATGGCGTCGTCGAAGCCGTCCGCGTCGACGACCGCGAGGACCGGCCCGAAGACCTCCTCCTGGGCCAGCTCGCTGTCCCACGGCACGTCCCGGATGACCGTCGGCTGCACGTAGCACCCCTCGGGCAGGCCCGGCCGCTCCTCGGGCCCGCCGCCGCACAGCACCTTGCCGCCGTCCCGCTGCGCGCCCTCGACGGCGGCGAGCGCGGCGTCCCTGCGTACGGTGTTCACCACCGGGCACACCTGCGAGGCGGGGTCGTCGCCGGGACCGACGCGCAGCCCGGCGACGCGGGCGACGAGCTTGTCCAGGAACGCCTCGCGGACCCGTACGTCGACCACGGCCCGGCTGGTCGCGCTGCACCGCTGCCCGGCCTGCCCGAACGCGCCGTGCACGACGGCGTCGACGGCCCGGTCGAGGTCCGCGTCGTCGCACACGATCACCGCGTTCTTGCCGCCCAACTCCAGCTGGGTGCGCAGGAGTCGGTGGGCGCCGCCGGTGTGGATGGCGGTGCCGACGCCGAGGGAACCCGTGAAGCTGATGCCCGCGACGGCCGGGTTGGCGACCAGTGCCTCACCGGCCGCGACGTCGCCCTGCACGAGGTTGAGCACCCCGTCCGGGACGCCCGCCTGCTGGAACACCTCGACGAGCAGCGCGGACGTGAGCGGGGTGAGCGGGGAGGGTTTGAGCACGGCCGTGCAGCCGGCGAGGAGGGCGGGCGCGACCTTCCACATGGGGATGGCGAGCGGAAAGTTCCACGGGGTGACGAGGCCGACGACGCCGATGGGGCGGCGGAAGGTGTACGCGAACGTCCGCTCGTCCTCGGCGGGCGCGGTGACGCCGCCGAGCCTGCGGGCCTGCCCTGCGGTGAACTCCAGTACGGCGAGGGCGCGTCGGACCTCGCCGCGGGCCTCCTCGAGGAGCTTGCCCTGTTCGCGGGTGATGGCGGCGGCGACCTCTTCGGCGCGTTCGGCGAGCAGCCGTCCGGCTTCGGTGAGGTGGGCCGCGCGGCGGATCGGGCCGAGGGCGCGCCAGCCGGGGAGCGCGGCCGCGGCGGCGTCCACGGCCCGGTCGGTGTCGACGCCGCCGGACTCCGCGAACTCTCCGAGCACGTCGGAGAAGTCGGCGGGGTTGACGTTCTCCCGGGTGAGGCCCGACTCGGCGCGGGACCACTGCCCGTCGACGAAGTTGAGCCGAAGGTGCCGTTGCTGTGCCACAGGCTTGCCCTCCCCTTCGCTTGACCTGCACCGGCCCGACGCCGGCCCGGCCAGGCTCGCCCAGGGAGGGGACGGGAAC
Source organism: Streptomyces sp. Da 82-17 (assembly GCF_046098215.1). NCBI lineage: Bacteria > Bacillati > Actinomycetota > Actinomycetes > Kitasatosporales > Streptomycetaceae > Streptomyces > Streptomyces sp. Da 82-17. The sequence continues at coordinate 15,068 of NZ_JBJURH010000013.1, read as the reverse complement.
AATGCGCGATTCCCGAATGGCCCCGATAGCGGGCGGCTATTCCGGTCCCCGAAAGGGGCGCGGGGAACTGCGCGCTCAGCCACGACGGCGCCGCAGGCTTTGGGGAAGGGGCGGGGAGGGGCAAAGGATGAAGCCGGTCCGGCGCTTGAGGACGCGAGCCCGCAGGGCGAAGCAGGAGCGGCGCCCACGTCAACCGAGCTCGTCCGACTCCCCAACCGCCCGCCGCCGAGTAAGCTCCGCCAACCCCCGCCGGGTTGCCGCAACGACCACCCGGTCCGTGGACCGCAGCACATACCCGGGATGCAGGTTCCACACCAGCCCCGGCGGCCGTTCCTCGGCGGCGAGCTGAGGCGACGCGAGGTCGGGCCGCCGCTCGGCCGGGTCGGCCGCGTCGAGCGCGATGACCCGCCAGCAGCCGGGGTTGAACGTCTCGGCGACGGTACGCCCCTCAAGCACCGGGTGCCCGGCGACGTTGACCGCGGCGAACAGCAGCACCTTCCGCTCCACGGACAGCGAGCCGAGGTTCTGCCGCCCCATCATCGCGCTGGCGAACGCGGGCGCCGCGAGATGTGTGCAACTCCGGCTCAGCGTCTGGGCGTTGGGGTGCGCGGCGCGCAGGGTGCGGTAGACGACCGTGGCGAACTCGTCGTCGTACAGGCGCAGGGACACTCGTACGTCCGACTTCACCGAGCGTGCGTAGAGGGCCGCTTCGAGGTTGGTGCTGTCGATGCTGGTCAGGGCGAGGAGGGCGCGGGCGCGTTTGATCTTCGCGGCTTCGAGGACGCCTTCCTGGGTGACGTCGCCGAGGACGACGGGCACGCGCAGCCGCCGGGCGAGGTCGACGCCGCGGGCCTCCGGGTCCTCCTCGACGCACACCACGGGGATGCCGAGTTCCCGCAGCCGCGCGAGGACGCGGGTGCCGATCTTGCCGAGGCCGAGCAGCACGACGTGCCCGGAGAGGCGGCGCGGCGGGCGGCGCAGCGCGGACGCGGTGCGGAACGTGCCGAGCGCTTCGAGGGCGGCGGCGAGGAGTACGGGCAGCAGCAGCAACCCGGCGAATCCGGAGAGGAGTTGGAGGATCTGGCGGCTGCGTGACGCGTCCTCGGCGGGGTCGCCCATGGCGAACAGGTCGAGCAGCGTGACGTAGGTGGCGTGCACGGGGCTGCCGCCCTGGGTGATCCAGGTGGCGACGGCGAGGGCGAGGGCGCAGGCGACGAGTCCGGCGACGGTCCAGCGCAGCCGGCGGGAGAACAGCTGGCCGATGGGGGCGCCGCGGACACGCTGGGGGGCGGCCTCGGGCCCGTCGTAGGCGACGGTTTCGAGGACGACGGTGCCGCGTTCCCGGGCGGCGGCGACGGCCGCGTCGTCCGGCAGGAGTTCGGTGCCCGGGTCGTCGGCGCCGGTGCCGCGGCCGGGCCGGTCGTCGGTGGGCGAGAGGAGGGCGAGGGTGCACAGGCCGGGGTCGGGCTCGTGGCCGGGCCGTGCGGGGCGGCGTTCGGCGGCGCGCAGCAGCAGTCCGTCGACCTGGACGACCTTGCCGGTCGCGGCGATCGCGGTGGCGGCGAGGGCGGGGGCGGCGGTGTCGGCGTCGGACAGGACGGTGGTGGACGAGTCGACCACCTCGACGCCGGGCGCGGCCAACACCCCCGCCTGGTCGAGGAGTTCCTTGAGGTGCCGGCCGAGTTTGCGGTTGTAGAGGCGGATGACGAGGCGTACGTGCGGGTTGAGGCGGCGGGCGGTGAGGGCGGCCCTGATGTTGGTCTCGTCGTCGTCGTTGACGAGGGCGAGCGCCTCGGCCTGTTCGACGCCGGCCTCGATCAGCGCGTCGTCGGTCAGCTCGGGCGCCTCGATCAGCGGGCCGCGCGCGTCGGGTGCGGGGCGGTCGTCGTCGGCGCCCGGGCCGTTGCCGGTCGCCCGGCCCACGGCGGCGGTGACCCGGTCGATGAGGGTGCCGGCGCGGGACCGTACGGACAGCGGCTGGACCCGTCTGTTCCCCGCGGCGGGCACGACGAGCGTCACGTGCTCGCCGTACACCTCGCGGAGCTCGGCGGCGAGGCGCTGGCCGAGCGCGTCGTCCCCGCACACAACCATGCGGGGCGCGGCGGGAGTTGACCTGGGCTGCTGCTGCGGTACGGATGACACGGAAGGCAAGAGTGCCGGAAGCCCGGTCGTGGTTCCAGGCGGCGCGGCCCGGCCGCCCGCGTTCCGGCCGCCCCTCCCGCCGCCTCCGAGCCCACCCTTGTACACCGTACGGTTCGACCTCGTACCCTCGACGTCATGAGCGACCTGCTGCCCGTACTGCCCCTGCTGATCATCGGGGCCGGCATGCTCGCGTTCCTCGGCGGCTGCGTGTGGCTGGCGGTGCATGTGCGGCGGCGGGGCGCGGCGGGCGGTGCGGTGAGCGCGGCGATGGCGGCGTACGACGAGGCGTTCAAGGTGACGTCGTACGAGGCGCATGTGGAGGTGCAGGCGCAGGCGCGGCGCAAGAGTCCGCTGCTGTCCCCGGACGAGGACTGGCGCCCGGCGCCCCGACCCGCCGGGCCTGCCGGGCCTGCGGATGCCGGTGGGTCGCGTCCGCGGCGGGTGCGTGCGCGCCGTGGGCTGCTGCGGGGGCTGCGCCGGAGGACTGCGCGCCGACCGCGCTGAGGCCCCGGCCCGCTGCCCTCTCGGACGCGCGTGCCGCGGTCAGGCGGGCTGGTGCCGTGGCGTGAAGAACTCGGCGAGCGCCGCCGCGAGCGCCTCGGGGTGGGTGAGCGGGGCGGCGTGCCCCGCGCCCGGGATCTCCCGGACCCGCGCCCCGGGCACGTGCTCGGCCACGTGCCGGGCGCCGGCGGCGAAGACGGGCTTGGTGGCCGCCCCGACCAGCACCGTCACCGGAACGGAGATCGCGCCGAGCCGCGCCGGATCCTCGGTGGGGTCCCCGTACTCCCTGACCTGCCCGAGCAGGTCGAGCAGTTTCGGGGCGTAGGGCGCCGCGGCCGTGCAGTAGCCGAGCGCATCGGCCGCGGCGATCTCCTCCTCGGTGAACGGGAAACCGAGGAAGGCGCGTACCGCGTCCGCCAGTTCGCCCTCGGCTACCAGCGCGCCCGTGCGGCCGAGGGCTTGGCCGACCACCGCCTGCTGCTCCGGTTCGGCCAGCCCGAGCAGGACGGGTTCGAAGGGGGCGACGGACGTGATCGCGTCGGACCGCGCCGCCGCGCCGAGGGCGTGGTTCGCGCCGCCGGACCAGCCCACGAGCCCGACCGGCTCGCCGAGGCTGTCGACGTAGTCGAGCGCGTCGTCGATCTGCCGGCGCACACTGAGGTCGCGGTGGTCACCGCTGCGGCCACGGCCGCGCATGCTCGGCGCATGGCAGGTGAACCGGTCGGCAAGGCGTTCCACCACCCGGTTCCAGTCGAGGTCGCCGTCTCCCACGGCCCCCTGCAGGAACACCAGCGGCGGCCCTTGGCCATGCACGGTGGCGCCGAGGGTGACGCCGTCGGTGGTGGTGACGTAGTGGGTGCGCTCGCTGCTCATCGCTGTCTCCTTCGCCCACCGGTACGGGGGCGCCGACAGCGGCTCGGAGCAGGCGAAGCACGTGCAGGCGTGGCCCCGCCCGGCCCTGCCTCCACGATACGCCCGGGCCTCGCGCGGCCTTTCCGCACGGATGGCATACCGCTTGGTATGTCGTACGTCACTTCCGCGCCTCGCTCTTGATCGCCGTACGCGCCGGTGTGAAGGTGACCGGGCGTGCTCTCGCCCCTCTGGGAAGCGCCCCCGAATGTGCCCTCTAGTGCGGAGGAATCGACATAGTGGCTGGTCACTGGGCGGACTTTCAGTACGAGATCTATCTCAACGGCATGACCGGCGCCGTGCCGCGGCTGCCGACGGATCTGACGCGCCTGGAGGAGCTGGCCGAGCACCGGCTCGGCCCCGGCCCGGTCGGCTACGTGGCGGGCAGCGCGGGCAGCGGCAGCACCGCCGCCGCCAACCGGGAGGCCCTCGACCGGCGCCGGATCGTGCCGCGGATGCTCCGCGACGTGCACCAACGGGACCTGTCCGTCGAGGTGTTGGGGCGCGCGCTGCCCGCGCCGGTGGCGCTCGCGCCCGTCGGCGTCCTGTCGATCATGCACCCGGACGCCGAGTCGGCGGCGGCGCGGGCGGCGGCCGCGCAGGGCGTGCCGTTCGTCCTCTCCTCCGCGTCGAGCACGCCGATGGAGCAGGTCGCGGAGGCGATGGGGGACGGCGAGCGGTGGTTCCAGCTGTACTGGGCGAAGGACCGGGAGGTGACGAAGAGCTTCCTCGACCGGGCGAAGGCCTCCGGCTTCACGGCGCTGCTCGTCACCCTCGACACCCCGCTGCTCGCCTGGCGGCCCCGCGACCTCGACCAGGCGTACCTGCCGTTCCTGCACGGTGTGGGCACCGCCAACTACTTCACCGACCCGGCGTTCCTGTCGGGCCTCGCGAAGCCGGTGCACGAGGACCCGAACGCGGCGGTCATGCACTTCGTCGGCATGTTCGCGGACCCGGCGAAGACCTGGCCGGACCTGGCGTTCCTGCGGGAGAACTGGGACGGCCCGATCGTCCTGAAAGGCATCCTGCACCCGGACGACGCCCGGCTCGCGGCCGACGCGGGCATGGACGGCGTGGTCGTCTCCAACCACGGCGGGCGGCAAGTCGCGGGCTCGGTGGCCGCGGCGGACGCCCTGCCGCGCGTCGCGGAGGCGGTCGGCGACCGGCTGACCGTGCTGTTCGACAGCGGGATACGCACCGGCGACGACGTCTTCAAGGCCCTGGCGCTCGGCGCGGAGACGGTGCTCGTGGGGCGTCCGTACGCGTACGGGCTCGGCCTCGACGGCCAGGCCGGCGTGGAGCACGTGATCCGCTGCCTGCTCGCCGAGTTCGACCTGACGCTGGCCCTGACGGGGCACGCGGGCCCGGGGACGGTGTCGGGGGCGGACCTGGAGAGTGCGGGCTCGGGGTCGGGTACGGGTTCGGGTACGGGTTCGGACTCGGGTACGGGGGCGACGGCATGAGCGGGTCGTCGACGCAGGCCGGGCCGGAGCGCCATGTGCTGGCGGTCGTGCCCGAGCACGTCGGCGGGCGCGCGGCCGGCTCCGGGTTCGCGGCGCTGCTGCCCGCGCCCACCCGGATCACGGTCGTGGAGTCCCTCGACGAAGACCCGGACGCACTGCGCACCGCCCACGTGGTGATCACCGCACTCTCCCCGGTCACAGCCCGACACCTCGCCGCCGCACCGGAGTTGGAACTCGTCCAGTGCGCGAGCCACGGCTTCGACTACGTCGACGTGGCCGCCGCGCGCGGCCGGGGCGTACCGGTGTGCACGATCGGGTCGAGCGACGCGGAGAAGCAGAACGTCGCCGAGCAGACGTTCGCGCTGATGCTCGCCCTCGCCAAGCAGGTGGTCCCCGCGCACACGGCGCTCGCCGCCGGCGACTGGGCGCTGCCCCGCCTGAAGCCGTCCCTGACCGAACTGTCCGGGAAGCGGCTCGGCATCGTCGGCCTCGGCAGCATCGGGCAGGAAGTCGCGGTCAGGGGGCGGGCGTTCGGGATGGACGTGGTGTACGCCGGCCGCCGCCGCGCCGACCCGGACGTGGAAGCCCGCCTCGGCGCCGAACAGCTGCCGCTGGACGACCTCCTGCGCACCTCGGACTACGTGAGCCTGCACGTGCCGCTCACCGACACGACCCGGGGCCTGCTGTCCCGGGAGCGGCTCGCGCTGCTCAAGCGGACGGCGTTCCTGGTGAACACGGCGCGGGGGGCGCTGATCGACCAGGAGGCGCTGGCGGACGCGCTGGAGTCGGGCGCGCTGGCAGGTGCGGGGCTCGACGTCTTCGCCCCGGAGCCCCCACCGTCCTCCCTCCGCCTCCTCCGGGCACCGAACGTCGTCCTCTCCCCACACGTCGGCGGCGTCACCCGGGAGACGGTCGTACGCATCGCGCTCGCGGCGGCGGGGAACGTGGCGGGGTTCCTCCGGGGGGAGGGCGCGGCGGACGTGGTCAACTGAGGCTGCACGCCGAGCAGTTGCTCCCGATGTCCTCGACGGGCTCCCCCAGCAGGGACGCTGCCCCTGCACCCCGCTCGCGGCCAGGCCCTGCACCCGCGGCCTGCCGGGGCTTGCCGCTCTTCGCCCCTCAGGGCTGCCACCCCTTGCACCGCTCGGGGCCCCCGAACCCCACCGGGGGCCGCCCGGGCCCCTCCTACCCCACGGGGCTCCGCCCCGGGACCCCGCTTCGGGGTCGTCCTTCGGCTGCCCCGCCGTCGTGGCCGCTCGCGCAGTTCCCCGCGCCCCTATCGGGGCCCGACACCACCAACCCCGCTCCCCACAGCGGCGACCCCACCCCCAGCCCCTCCCGCCCCGGCAGCGCTCACAAGTACCCGGACACCACGGCGACTTGGCCACAACCCCACGCCCCGAACAAGCCACAGCCCGCCTCCGACTACCCCGCCATCGCGGCCACCCGCGGAGTTCCCCGCGCCCCTAACGGCGCCCGGCACCACCGCCCCGCAGCCACCACCCCAGCCGGACGCTCAACTCCCCCAGCACCAACACTCATTGCCCACTGCCCCCCACCCCTTTCGGGGGCCCGGCACCACCGCCCCGCAGCCACCACCCCGGCCGGACGCTCAACTTCCCCAGCAGCAGCACTGCTTGCCCACCACCCCACGCCCCGAGCAAGCCCCAGCACCCCCGCGCGCCTCAGCCCACCTCCAGCCGCCCTCCGACAACCCCACCATCGCGGCCGCCCCCGCAGTTCCCCGCGCCCCTAACGGCGCCCGGCACCACCGCCCCGCAGCCCCCCACCCCAGCCGCACGCTCAACTCCCCCTCCATCAGGGCTGCTTGCGCAACACCCCGCGCCTCCAACAAACCCCGGCGCCACCCCAGCCTTTCAGCCCGTCCGGCGTTTGAGGACGCGCCCGGAGGGCGGTCGGGGTGCGGGGCGGAGGCCCGGGCCAAGAGGGGCCCAGCCTTGACCGGGGGCTTTCGGGGGAGGCGGGCTGGGGGGAAGATCCAGGCTCATGGGCAATCTTCTCTCCGTCGTCACAGGCGCCGGGATCGGACTGGCCGGAGTCGTCTTCGGGGCGTGGTTCACCGCCCGCAGGCAGGACCGCATGTGGCGGCGGGAGCAGAAACTCAAGGCGGGTGTCGCCTTCAACACCGCCGTGTCGCAACTGATCGACTTCCTCCGGGAGACCCGAGTCGACGTGGACGGCGTCGGCGGCAACGAGCTGGCCGGCCGTATGCAGGAGGCCAGGTCGGCCATCTACCTGGTGTGCGACGAGGAGACCGTCGCCCTCGCGGACGCGCTCGCGAAGCGCGTATGGAAGGCCCGCCCGAGCGGGGACGGCGAGGACCGCGACGACCGCAGGGCCGAGCATCACGAGACGCTGGACCTGCTGCGCCGCTTCACCCGCCGCCTCCGCGAGGAGATCGTCCGTACGTGACGTGGGCCCCGGGCCTCAGGTCAGGTCGAACTCGCCCTCCCGCGCCCCCAGGACGAACGCCCGCCACTCGGCCGGAGTGAAGATCAGGGACGGGCTGTCCGGGCGGTCGCCGTTGCGCATGGCGATGAAGCCTTCGACGAACGCGATCTGCACGTCGCCCCGGCCCTGACTGCTGGACTGCCAGGCGGCGTTGCTGAGATCGAGGTCGGGCTTCTGCCGGCCGGCGAAGGTCTGCTGGGCGGTGGTGCTCTCGGCCACGTGCGTGCTCCTCCCGGTACTTACCCGTGGGTCTGCGGCCAGCGTAGCGACCGGCGCGGGCCGCGCACAGGCCACGTAAGAGGGACCAGCCCCGAACCCCGCGGGCCTCAACTCCGCGGCATCTGCGCCCCGACCACCCACATCGCGAAGAACTGCGACCCGCCCCCGTACGCGTGCCCCAGCGCCGTGCGCGCCCCGTCGACCTGGTGCTCGCCGGCCAGGCCGCGCACCTGGAGGGCCGCCTCGGCGAAGCGGATCATTCCGGAGGCGCCGATGGGGTTGGTGGAGAGGACGCCGCCGGACATGTTGACGGGCAGGTCGCCGTCGAGTTCCGTGACGCCGGACTCGGTGAGCTTCCAGCCCTCGCCCTCGTCGGCGAAGCCGAGGTTCTCCAGCCACATCGGCTCGTACCAGGAGAACGGCACGTACATCTCGACGGCGTCGATCTCGCGGCGCGGGTCGGTGATGCCGGCCTGCCGGTACACGTCGGCGGCGCAGTCGCGGCCGGCGCGCGGCGAGACGGAGTCCTTCCCGGCGAACATGGTGGGTTCGCTGCGCATCGCCCCGCCGTGCATCCAGGCGGGCGGCCGGGGTGAACGGGCCGCGCCCGCACGGTCGGTGAGGATCATCGCGCAGGCCCCGTCGGACGACGGGCAGGTCTCGGAGTAGCGGATCGGGTCCCACAGCATCGGGGACGCCTGCACCTTCTCCAGGGTGATGTCGTGCTCGTGGAGGTGCGCGTACGGGTTCTTGAGCGCGTTGCGGCGGTCCTTGTACGCGACGAGCGAGCCGACCGTGTCGGGCGCCCCGGTGCGCCGCATGTACGCGCGCACGTGCGGGGCGAAGAAACCGCCCGCCCCGGCGAGCAGCGGCTGCTGGAACGGCACGGGCAGCGAGAGGCCCCACATGGCGTTGGACTCGGACTGCTTCTCGAAGGCGAGGGTGAGGACGGTGCCGTGCAGGCGGGCGGCGACCAGGTTGGCGGCGACGAGCGCCGTGGAGCCGCCGACGGAGCCCGCGGTGTGCACCCGGAGCATGGGTTTGCCGACGGCGCCGAGGGCGTCGGCGAGGTACAGCTCCGGCATCATGACGCCCTCGAAGAAGTCGGGCGCCTTGCCGATGACGACGGCGTCGATGTCGGCCCACGTCAACTCGGCGTCGTCCAGGGCCCGTTGGGCGGCTTCGCGGACGAGTCCGGCGATGGAGACGTCCTTGCGGGCGGCGACGTGCTTGGTCTGGCCGACGCCGACGACGGCCACGGGTTCTTGTCCGACGCTCACCGGGCGTCCCCTTCCAGTACGGCGACGAGGTTCTGCTGCAGGCACGGCCCGGACGTGGCGTGGGCGAGGGCCCGGTCGGACGCGCCGCGGTGGATGCGGGCCGCGGCCTCGCCGATGCGCAGGAGGCCGGCGGCCATGACGGTGTGGGCGGCGAGCGCGCCGCCCGAAGGGTTGATCCGCACGTCGTCGCCGAGCTTCAGCGCCTTGCGCAGGACGACCTCCTGAGAGGTGAACGGCGCGTGCAACTCGGCGGTGTCCACGGGTCGTTCGAAGGCTCCGGCGTGCTCGGCGGCGAGGCGGGTCGACGGGGAGTCGGTGAGGTCGCGGACGCCGAGGCTGTGCGGCTCGATGCGGTGGTCCATGCCGCGGATCCACGCGGGCCGCGCGCACAGGTCGCGCGCCTTGTCGCCGGCGGCGAGGATCACGGCGACGGCGCCGTCGCTGACCGGCGGGCAGTCACCCTTGCGCAACGGCAGGACGACGTAATCGCCCTGCTCCACCGCGCCCTTGAGCTGTGCGTGCGGGTTGTCCGCGGCCGACGTCCGGCTGCGGTCGGCGATCCCGGCGAGCGCGGGCTCGTCCGTCTCACCGGAGTCGACGAGGGCCTGCGCCTGCAGCGCCGCGAGCGCGACCGCGTCGGGCCACAGCGGCGCCACGTAGTACGGGTCCAACTGCCGGGTGAGGACGTCGCGTACGGATCCGGGTGAGGTCTTGCCGTACGCGTAGACGAGCGCGGTGTCGGCCTGGCCGGTGAGGATCTTCACCCACGCCTCGTACAGGGCCCAGGCGCCGTCCATCTCGACGTGTGACTCGGAGATCGGCGGCCAGGCGCCGACGCCGTCGAGGGTCATCGTGAAGGAGAAGGCGCGGCCCGCGAGGTAGTCGGACGAGCCGGAGCAGGTGAAGCCGATGTCGCTGGTCTTCAGTCCCGTCTGCTCCATGACGGAGTGCAGGACGGGCATGAGCATCTCGACCTCGGACTGTTCGTCGGAGCGGCGCACCTGGTCGCTCTGCGCGAAGGCGACGATCGCGACCTCTCGCATCTACACCAGCTCCTTGTACGTGTCGTAGTCGGCGTCCGGCTCTCCGGTGGGCCGGTAGTGGTCGGGGTAGCGTCCGCCCTCGGTCCAGACGGGTTCGACCCTGAGGCCCATGCGCACCTGGTCGTACGGGATGCCCGCGATGCGTCCGTGCAGGGCGAGGTCGGCGCCGTCGAGGGCGATGTGGGCGTAGACGTAGGGCAGTTCGATGTCGAGGTTCTTCGCTTTGACGTTGACGATGCAGAAGGTTGTCACGGTGCCGCGCGGGCCCACTTCGACGGCTTCGCGGGTGGCGACGCCGCAGGTGGGGCAGGCGCCGCGGGGCGGGATGTACACCTTGGCGCAGGAGGGGCAGCGTTCGCCGACCATCCTGCGGTCGGCGACGGCCTCGATGTAGGCGGACTGCGCGCGGCCCGGCGAGTAGGTGTAGTCGAGGCGGGCGGGCGCGACGATGCCGCTCACCGGGTCCTCGAACCGCCCGTCGTGCGGGGCCGCTTCGGTGCGCTCGTCGCCGTCGTACGGTTCGAAGCAGGCGATGTCCGTGATGGCTCCGGAGCGTTCCCCGGCCCAGCGGATCCGTACGCGCATGCCGCTGTGCACGGCGTCCGGCCCTTCGGCGTCGAGGGCGTGCAGGAGGGCGGTGTCGGCGCCGTCGAGGGTGACGAGGACCCAGGCGAACGGCTTGGCGAGGGGCTGTCCGCGGCGCGGTTCGTGGTTCCAGGCCCAGGTGGTGACGGTGCCGGTGGCGCCGACCTCGACGAGTTCGCGTATCTCGTCGGCGGTCACCGGGTCGTACTCGACGGGCGGCACGAGCACCTTCCCGTCACTGGTCCGCACCCCGAGCACGGTGCGCTCGCGCAGCCCGCTGAGGAACGCGCTCTGCACGGGCCCGAGGGACCGGGTGAAGGGGAACTCGACGACGAGGGGGGCTTTGAGGACTTCGGGCATACGAATGGGGCTCCTTGAGGTGAGGTGTCGGCCCCGGTCCGTGAGGGCCGAGCCAAATCCGGCCCGTCCGGCGCTTGAGGACGAGCCCGCAGGGCGACAGGCGGCAACCGGCCGACGGCCACCTACAAGCGCCGGTACACAGGCTGACGCTTCTCCGCGAACGCCTTCGCGCCTTCCTTCGCGTCCTCGGTCGCGAACACCGGCCAGCCGCGCTCCAGTTCGGCCTTGAGGCCGTCGGTCTCGGTCATCTCGGCGGTCTCGTACACGGACGCCTTGACCGCCTCGACGGCGAGCGGGCCGCAGGCGTTGATCTGTTCGGCGATGGCGAGGGCCCTCTCCAGCGCGGTGCCGTCGGGCACGACATGCCCGATCAGGCCGACGGCGGCGGCCTCGGCGGCGCTGTAGGGGCGCCCGGTGAGCAGCATTTCCAGGGCGTGCGTGCGCGGGATCTGGCGTTGCAGCCGGACGGTCGAGCCGCCGATGGGGAACAGGCCGCGCTTGACCTCGTACAGGCCGAAGGTGGCGGACTCGCCGGCGACGCGGATGTCGGTGCCCTGGAGGATCTCCGTGCCGCCGGCGACGCAGTGGCCCTCGACGGCGGCGATGACGGGTTTGCGCGGGCGGTGGTGGCGCAGCATCGCCTTCCAGTGCAGGTCGGGGTCGGCCTTCATCCGGTCCCGGTACCGCTCGCCCTCCATGCCCTTGCCGGCGAGGGCCTTGAGGTCCATGCCCGCGCAGAAGTCGCCGCCCGCGCCGGTGAGGACGACGGAGCGGATCGCGTCGTCCTCGTCTGCTTCGAGCCAGCCGTCGTAGAGCCCGACGAGCAGCGGCAACGAGAGCGCGTTCTTGGCCTCGGGCCGGTTCAGTGTGAGCACCAGAGTGGCGCCCGCACGCTCTACGGTCAGGTGTTCCGTCCCACCAGTTCGCCCCATGGTCGAGGTCCTCCCGTCTCAGACTGGAACAGGTTGCAGGAGTGCGGGTGCCAGCACAATAGCTTTCTGACAGCCAGTCAGATTTCTTCGCGGCACCCCTTCCCAGTTGTGCCGGGCGGCGCTCTAATGACGGCCGAGCCGACATGCATCCCGGGGTCAGGAGGAGCGGTGGAGTACAACCTTGCCGACCTGTTCGAGTCCGTCGTCGACGTGGTGCCCGACCGTGAGGCGCTCGTCCACGTCGACCACCCCGGCACCGGCAGGGAACGCCGGCTCACCTACGCCGAACTGGACGCGGCCGCCAACCGCGTGGCCCACCATCTGATCGACAGCGGCATCCGGCCCGGCGAGCACCTCGGCCTGCACCTCTACAACGGGGTCGAGTACCTGCAGACGGTGCTCGCCTGCCTGAAGGCCCGGATCGTCCCGGTCAACGTCAACTACCGTTACGTGGAAGAGGAGTTGGTCTACCTCTACCGGGACGCGGACCTGGCCGCGCTGGTCTTCGACGCCGAGTTCACCGAGCGGGTCGCGGCGGCCCTTCCGCGTACGGAGAAGCTGCGGCACCTCGTGCGGGTGGGCGACGCTCCGGCCGGCGCGCCGGACCTGGACGCGGTGCCGTTCACGAGGGCCGAGGTGGAGGGTTCGCCGGAGCGGGGCTTCGGGCCGCGCTCCGCCGACGACCTGTTCATCATCTACACCGGCGGCACCACGGGCATGCCGAAGGGCGTGATGTGGCGGCAGGAGGACCTGTTCTTCGCGGGCCTGTTCGGCGGCGATCCGGCGGGCGTGCCGGTCTCCCGGCCCGAGGAACTGGCCGAGAAGGTGGCCGCGGGCGGCAGCGGACTGACGTTCTTCCCCACTCCCCCGCTGATGCACGGCACGTCGACGCTGACGTCGTTCATCGCGTTCAACTACGGCCAGCGGGTGGTGCTGCACACCAAGTACGCGCCGGAGGAAGTGCTCCGTACGATCGAGAAGGAGCGGGTGTCCAGCGTCTCCCTGGTGGGGGACGCGATGCTGCGGCCGCTCGTCGACGCGCTGAACGGCCCGTGCAAGGGCGCCGACATGTCGTCGCTGTTCAGCGTCTCGTCGTCGGGCGCGATCATGTCGGACTCGGTGCGCGCGGAGTTCCAGGCCCTCGTGCCGAACGTGCTGCTCCTGAACAACTTCGGCTCGTCCGAGTCCGGCTCCAACGGCAAGGCCACGGACGACTCCGGGCCGGCGAAGGGCTTCCGCCTGGAGGTCAACGAGCGTACGCAGGTGGTCGATCCGGCCACGTACGAGCCGGTGGCCGTGGGCGAGCCGGGGCGCCTGGCACAGCGCGGGCACGTGCCGCTCGGCTACTACAACGACGAGAAGAAGACCGCCGAGACGTTCTTCCGGAAGGACGGCGAGCGGTGGGTACTGCTCGGCGACATGGCGACGGTCGACGAACAGGGCATCGTGACGGTGCTCGGCCGCGGCTCGCAGTGCATCAACTCCGGCGGCGAGAAGGTGTATCCGGAGGAGGTCGAGCAGGCCCTCAAGTCCCACCCGGACGTGTACGACGCGCTGGTGGCGGGCGTGCCGGACCCGAAGTGGGGCAACCATGTCGCGGCGGTCGTCCAACTCCGGCCGGGGGCGGGCGAGTTGACGCTGGAGCAGATCCAGACGCACTGCCGTACACAGGTGGCGGGCTACAAGATCCCGCGCCAACTGGTCGTCACCGACGCCATCCAGCGCTCGCCCAGCGGCAAGGCGGACTACCGGTGGGCGAAGGCGGTCGCGGTGGCGGCGGACGCGGGGCCCTCCGGGGAGTGAGGGGCTGAGGGCCCGCGGTTCGGGGAGGGGCCGGGTGCCGAGGCGCCCGTACACCCGGGAACAGTAAGGAAACTTTCCTAACCTCTTGACTCCAATTGGAAAGAACCCTAACTTTCCCGCAACCCCCCACCCACGGACTTTGATCAGGAGGCACACCTCCATGGCAAAGCACTCCCCCACCCGCCCGCGCCCGGCGCGGATCGCCCTCACTGCGGCCCTCTCCGGAGCACTCGTCTTCACGCTGGCGTCCCAGTTCCACGCGAACGCCGGACCGAGCGGGCCGCCCACGATCGCCGCCCCGGCCGGATCCGCCGTCGCCCGCAACGGCCAACTCAGCGTGTGCGGCGAGAAGTTGTGCAACGAGCAGGGCAAGGCGGTCCAGCTCAGGGGCATGAGCTCGCACGGCACCCAGTGGTACGCGCAGTGCCTCACCGACGGCTCCCTCGACGCACTCGCCGAGGACTGGGGCGCCGACGTCCTGCGCGTGTCGACGTACGTCCAGGAGGGCGGCTACGAGACCGACCCCGAGAAGTTCACGAAGCTCGCGCAGCGCGTCGTGGACCAGGCGATCGCGCGCGGCATGTACGCGGTCATCGACTGGCACCAACTCGACCCCGGCGACCCCAACGCCAACACGGACTCGGCGAAGAAGTTCTTCACGGACATGGCCTCCAGGTACAAGGACCAGCCGAACGTCTTCTACGAGATCGCCAACGAACCCAGCGGGGTGTCCTGGTCGCGGATCAAGTCGTACGCGGAGGAGATCATCCCGGTCATCCGGCAGCACGACCCGGACGGGGTCGCGCTCGTCGGCACACGCGCGTGGTCCTCGCTCGGCGTGTCGGAGGACGGGGACGAGCGGGAGGTGATCGAGAACCCGGTCGACGCCGAGAACATCATGTACACCTTCCACTTCTACGCGGCCTCGCACGGCGACGAATACCTGCGCACCCTGTCCCGCGCCGCCGACGAACTCCCCATGTTCGTCACGGAGTTCGGCACGCAGAACTCGGCGGGCGAAGGCGGCAACGACTTCACGATGAGCCAGAAGTACATCGACCTGATGGCCGAGAAGGGCATCTCCTGGACCAACTGGAACTACTCCGACGACGACCGCTCGGGCGCGGTCTTCAAGCCCGGCACCTGCGACGGCGACCAGTGGACGGGCACCGGCGTCCTGAAGGAGGCGGGGGTGTGGATCCGGGAGCGGGTGAAGGGGTGAGACCCAACTGACCCCGGGGCCTCCGCCCCCGCCCCCCCGCTCCTGAAACGCCGGAGGGCTGCGCACGGCCCGACCAGTGTTGAGCGCGGCGCCCCTTTCCAGCCGTCCGGCGCTGAACGGCGAGCGTCCGCAGCTCA
>NZ_JBJURH010000012.1:0-219240 GCF_046098215.1 Streptomyces sp. Da 82-17 | reverse complement strand
CCCATGGCCCCCGCTTCCGGCCAGGACCCCAAGCAGCCCGGCACGCGCCGCGTCCGTTGCCAGGGGCGGGCGCGCTCAACTGCCAGCCACAATGCGGGTGTTGTTCTGCCGTCGGCCCGGCGCCATCCGTGCCGCCGCAGCCCCCGAGCGCCAGGCCTGCCGGAGGTCGGCCGAGCCCGCGCTTGGGGGCGAGGGGCGGCTCCCCCTACCCGCGGGCCGCTCTGCGGCGTTCCGCCTCTGCCGGGTCCAGTACCGGTACCGCCGCCAGCAGTGCCTTCGTATAGGGGGCGCGTGGGTTGTCGTAGACCTCGTTCGGGGGGCCGGATTCCACGATGGTGCCGTGGTGCATCACCGCCACCCGGTCGCTGGCCTGGCGGACCACCGCGAGGTCGTGGGCGATCAGGACGAGGGACAGGCCCAGGTCGCGGCGCAACTCGCCGAGCAGGTCGAGGACTTGGGCCTGGGTCGTGACGTCGAGCGCCGACACCGGCTCGTCGCAGACGATCAGCCTCGGCTCCGGCGCGAGTGCGCGGGCGATGCCGACGCGCTGGCGCTGGCCGCCGCTGAACTCGTGCGGGTAGCGGTGGTACCAGCGCGGGTCGAGCCCCACCCGCTCCAACAGGTCCCCGGCGCGCCGCCGGATCTCCCGGTCGGTGAGCCGGCCCGCCGCGCGCAGTGGATCGGCGATCGACTCGCACCGGCACACCATCGCCGAACCCCTCGCCTCTCCCTGCTCTCTTCAGTGTCGCCCCCGGTGTCACTCCACCCGCAACTCGCCGATCCCGGGGCGCTGTTCGTCCCCGGCGGCGCCCCGCACGGTCACGCGCACATGGCGTGCGAGGACGCTCTCCGTCAGTTCACCCGACTCGGGGTCGACGGTGACCTCCCGCCAGCGCAGCCCGTCGAGGGAGGTCTCCACGCGGTACGACTCGGGCCGCGGCTTCGTCCAGGTGAGGCCGACACGCCGGACGGCGGTCACCCCGTTGAGCGCGACACGCAGGCTGCCCTCGCGCGCCTCGGGCACCCACGCGGTCGCGGTGCTGCCGTCGACGGCGGCCTCCGCGTACCGCCCCGGCTCCGGTGTGCTCGCCTCGACCGGACGGCAGCGGGCCCGGTTCGGCGTCGGTTCGAGGTCGGGTCGGCGGGTCTCCAGGACGGCGGGCGCGCCCCGGCTCACGGTCCGGCGTCCCTGCGGCCCGGCCACGTCGAACGGCTCGCCCGCGACCAGCCGCACCACACTGGACCGCGGGCCCACCTCGACGTCGAAGACCCGCCCCTGCCAGCGCACGCCCCGCACCTGCACGCCGCCCTTCAACTGCGGCGGCAGCATCGGGTCGAGCCGCACATGGTCCCCGCGCCACCGCAGCCCGGTCAGCCCGTTGGTGAACACCTGCAGGAACCCGCCCTTCCCGGTGAGGAAGTCCTGCGCGGGCGAACCGGCGAGCGGGTCCGACGCACCCGCCTTGTCGCCCCGCGCTTCGGAGAACTGCGCGAACGGGCCCCGCACGAACGGCTGGATCGAACGCAGCAGATACGTGTACGTCGAGCAGCCCGGCTCACCCGTCGCCGCCGAGCCGATCGCGTGCACCGAGTCGGTCATCGCGGGCCCGTCCGGGTCGGTGCGCTCCGCGTAGTGGTCCAGGGTGTTCCGGGCCGCCTCCGCCGACATGGGCCACTCCAGCGGGTACTGGAGCAGCACCGTGTCCGCCTGCTTGATCGTCGAGCCCTTGTAGCCGTCGTACTGGAGGAACACCTTCTTCTCCGCGTCGTACGGCACCCGCAGCCGGTCGGCGACCGCGTTCCAGCGGGCCGGGGCCTCGGCGCCGACCAGGGCGGCCGCGCGGGTCGCGTTGCGCAGGGCCGTCGCGGCGCCCGCGTTGGTGAACGCGCCGTCGGACACGCCGTTGCTGTACTCGTCCGGGCCCGCCACGTCGTGCACCGAGTAACTGCCGTCCGCGTTGCGGTCGGCCCGGTCCGCCCAGAACTCGGCGATGCCCTTCAGGACCGGCCAGCCGCGCTCACGCAGCCAGGTGCGGTCGCCGGTGGCCTGGTAGTACTGCCAGACGGCGAGCGCGATGTCGCCCTGGAGGTGGTTCTGGGTGCGGCAGTGCGGCGGGTCCCAGCTGTGGCACTCCTTCCACAGGTCGCCCCTGGCCCCGCTGGTCCACGCGTAGAACAGCCCGGAGTGGCCGAGCTTGCGGGCGTTCGCGCGGGCGGCGGTGCGGGTGCGGAAGCGGTAGTCCACGACGGAGCGGGCGAGTTCGGGGTCGAAGGCGAGGAGGCTGGGGAACATCCACGTCTCGGCGTCCCAGAAGACGAGCCCCGCGTAGTTGTCGCTGGTGAGCCCGGTCGGAGCGACGCTGTCGGACGCGCCGGCGCGCAGGTTGGACAGCAGCCCGTAGCGGGCGGAGCGCGCCCAGGCCTGGAGGTCGGGGCGGCCCGGGATCTCGACGTCGCCGCGCCACAGCCGCCGCCAGGTGTCCCGGTGCTCGGTGAGGATCGCGCCCCACCCGCGCTCCGCGGCACGGCGCGAGGCCCGCACCGCCGACGCGCCGGGGCCCGGCGAGGTGAGCTCGGTGTCCACGCCCACGTACTTCGTCACGTCGTAGCTGCGGCCCGCGCGGACCGGGAACCCGACGGTCCGACGAGCCGTCAGGCCGTCGGCCGCACGCGGCGCCGACGTGTCCCGGACCCGGACGTCCCGCCCGGTGCGCAGCGTGGACGCCACGGTCCCGTCGACGCCCGTGCCCGTGGTGCGGAACGACACGCCGACGGTGCCGTCCTCGTCGTGGACGCCGGTGCCGCTCATCCGCCGGGCGCCGCGGCCGTCCAGGACGTCGGTGACGGTGGCGTCGCCGCTCCAGTGCGGGGTGATGCGCAGCCGTACGGCGCCGGCGTGCGGGTCGTTGCGGTCGGCGAGCACGTCGTACACCAGGTCCGTGCTGCGGCCGTCGGCGGTCGTCCAGGTGAGCGAGGTGCGGACCAGGCCGCAGGCGAGGAACTGGGTCTGCCGGTAGCGGCTGACGCGCGTACCGGGCGTGCCCGGGCCGAAGGTCTCCTCGCCCGAACCGACCGTCAGGCCCGACCAGTTGGGGAGCGCCGCCACGGCCTGCAGGCCCTTCGCCGTCCCCGGGTCGTTCGCGTACAGGCCGGAGACGAACGAGCCGTCGTAGCGCGGGGTGAACAGCGGCCAGCCGGTCTTGGCGTCGGAGTCGGCGTAGCCGCTGCCGAGCGGCGGCACGCGCTGGCCCAGGTAGCCGTTGCCGACGAACGCGTGGTGCAGCTCGTCCGGGTCGACGCGGGTGGACGTGAGCGCCCAGCCGTCGGAGGTGCGGGGGTGGCCTTCGGCGGGACAGCTGTCGGCGGGCGGGCCGTGCGGGGGGAGCGCCTGGGGCGCCGGGGCGGCGGGCGCGGCCGACGCCACCGGCGGGACGGCCCCGGCAAGCAGCGCGCTGAGGGCGCAGGCCAGCAGGCGCGAGGAGTACTTCATCGTCACTCCGTGCTCTGTGCGGTGCGGTTGAGTGCGGCGGGTGATGCGTGATGCGTGATGCGGGTCGTGCGGTGATGCGGGTGAGGCGACCGTAGAGAGATGAACGGAACGCGTCAACCACTCCGTCAAAACGTTCACTTGTTGAAGAGTTGCACCGCGATTCCCGCCTCGCCCGCACCGCACGGTGAGCAGAGCCCTCACCTAGTGAAAGCGACGCCGGTGGAACCGGCTCACGTCTCCCACAGTCGCGTCGGCGCCGCCCGCCGCACCGCGGGGGCGATCTCCTCGGCGAACCACTGGAGTTGCTCCCGCTGTTCGGCGGTGCTCAGGCCGAAGCCGTCGACGGTGACGGACTGCAGGTCGTGGCCGTACACCTCGTGGTAGCCGAGGATCTTGTCGATGATCTGCTGCGGACTGCCGATCAGCTGCGGGCCGTCCGCGATCGCCTCCTCGATCGTGCGGAACGGCGTGTTGTACCCCGCCCGCCCCGCAAGCTGCGGCTTGAAGTTCTGCCGCACCCGCGCCTCGTACAGCTCCTTGTACCGCCGCACCGCGTCCCGCTCGCTCTGCGCGATCAGCAACCCGCCCGAGCCCGCCGCCACGTGCGCGTCCGCCGGGTCGTGCCCGTACGCCTCGAACCGTTCGCGGTAGTGCCGCACGAGCCGCGCGTACGCCTCGCGGGGCTGGACCGCGTTGGCGGTGAACAGCGGGTCGCCGTGCCGCGCCGCCAGTTCGGGGGAGTTGAGGCTGGTCGCCGAGCCGTGCCAGACCCGTGGCGGGCCCGCGTACGGGCGCGGCACCGTCGTCACGTTCTTCAGCGGCGGACGGAACTCACCCGCCCAGTCGACGCCCTCCTCCCGCCACAGCCGGCGCAGGAGCTCGTACTTCTCCGCCTGGTACTCCCACTGCCGGGACTCGTCGAGCCCGAACAGGTCGAAGTGCCCGGCCTCCGCGCCCTTGCCGATCACCAACTCGACGCGGCCGTGGGAGAGTTGGTCGAGCGTCGCGTACTCCTCGGCGACCCGCACGGGGTCCAGGATCGCGACGACCGTCACCCCGGTGAGCAGCCGGATGCGGGACGTACGGGCCGCGAGCGCGCCGAGCAGCACCGCGGGGCTCGACGACAGGAACGGGCCCGCGTGCCGCTCGCCGACCGCGTACGCGTCGAATCCGAACTCCTCGGCGGTCACGCCGATGTCGACGACCTGCGCCAACCGCTCGGCGGCGGAGGGGAGTTCACCGGTCAGCGGGTGCGGGGCGTGGTGGATGATGGACAGGACCTGGAACCTCATGATGTCTTCGGCAGCCCTTCCGGGTTGAGTTCGGAGCGGCGCACGGCCTCGCCGGTCAGCTCCCAGCGCTTCAGCACCCGGCCGTACTCGCCGTGCTCGATCACGTGCTGCAGCGCCGCCCGCAACGCCTTGACCAGGCCGTTGTCCTTCTTCGTGGTCGCCGCGATCTTCCCCTGCAGCCCTTCGCCCGCCCCCGAGAACGTGCCGACGACCTCGGTCTGCCCGCTCGTGGCGGAGTGGTACGAGGCGACCGGGTTGGGCCCGAGATACGCGTCGATGCGGCCCGAGCCGAGCGCCAGGTAGTAGTCGCTGCTGTTCTGGAAGTACTTGATGCGGGTGGCCTCGCGGCCCGCCTTCACGTTCTGTCTGCTCCAGTCGACGAGCAGCTTCTCCTGGTTGGTGCCGGACGAGACGCCGACGGTGCGGCCCGCAACGTCCGCCGGGCCCCGCACCTTCCAGCCCTTGCCCTTCTTCGCCTCGAACGCGATCGTGTCCAGCCGGTACGTCGCGAAGTCGTACTTCTCCTTGCGCTCCTCCGTCACCGTGATGTTGGAGAAGCCCGCGTCGTACTTGCCGCTGTCCAGGCCGACGAACATGTTCGCCCAGTCCACCGAGTGCTGACGCACCTTCAACCCGAGGACGTCCGCGACCAGTTGGGCGATGTCGGTCTCGACACCGATCACGGTCTTGTCGTCGGTCGCGTAGAACGTCAACGGCGGTGTGGAACCGGCCGAGTTGACGACGTCGAGGGTGCCGCGGTCGCGGATGCGGCGCGGGACCAGGTCGGCGATCTTCTGCACCTTCTGTGCCCGGACGCGGTTCTGCTCCGGTTAGAGGTTGATGCCGCGGCCCTTCACCGCGGAGCCCTTGCGGGTTCCGTCCGGCTCGTCCGCGCCGGCCGCGCCGCAGCCGGTGGTCAGGGCGAGCGCGGCGGTTACGGCCAGGGACAGGGCGGTACGGCGGTTCACGGGAGGGCTCCTTCGGGGGAGGGCGGTAGGGGTAGTGCGGTCGGTACGGGATGCGCGGGCGGTTCAGGGCTCACAGGACCTTGGCCAGGAAGGCGCGGGTGCGGTCCTGGCGCGGGTGGTCGAGGACCTGCTCGGGCGGTCCCTGCTCGACGATCACGCCGTCGTCCATGAACACCACGGTGTCGGCGATCTCCCGGGCGAAGCCGATCTCGTGCGTGACCACGATCATCGTGACCCCGGCCCGCGCCACGTCCTTGATGACGTCGAGGACCTCGCCGACCAGCTCCGGGTCGAGCGCCGACGTCGGCTCGTCGAACAGCAGCACCCGCGGGTCCAGCGCGAGAGCGCGGGCGATCGCCACCCGCTGCTGCTGCCCGCCGGACAACTGCCGCGGATACGCGTCCGCCTTGTCGGCAAGCCCGACCCGCTCCAGCAACTCCCTTGCCCGTACGGCCACTTCGGCACGCGGGCGGCCGAGCGCGGACACCGGCGCCTCGGTGATGTTGTCCAGGACCGTCAGATGCGGGAACAGGTTGAAGTTCTGGAACACGAACCCGATCCGCGTGCGCTGCCGCAGGATCTCCCGCTCCTTCAGCTCGTACAGCTTCGCGCCGCGCCGCCGGTAGCCGACGAGCTCGCCCTCGACGCTGACCGAGCCGCGGTCCAGCTTCTCCAGGTGGTTGATGCTGCGCAGGAGCGTCGACTTCCCGGAGCCGGACGGCCCGATCACGACGGTCACCTCGCCGGCCCGCACCTGCAGGTCGACGCCGCGCAGCACCTCGTTGCCGCCGAAGCTCTTGTGGACGCCGCGCACGTCCACGGTCACGGCACCGCTGCTGCTCATCGCTTCTCCTTGAGGGGGTACGGGAAGGGCTGCTCGAGGTTCTGCAGGAAGGAGCGGGCGCGCTGCAGGGGCGTGGGCGGGGGAGTGCGGTCGGCGCCGCGCGCGAAGTGCCGCTCCACGTAGAACTGGGCGACGGACAGCAGCGTGGACAGCACCACGTACCAGGCCGTGGCGACCATCAGGAGCGGGACGACCCGGCCGTTGCGGCCGTAGATCACCTGCACCTGGTAGAACAGCTCACCGATCGCCATCACCGACACGATCGACGTGCCCTTGAACAGCGACACGATCTCGTTCGCGGCGTTCGGCAGCACGGACCGCATCGCCTGCGGCAGCACGATCCGCCGCACCTGCCGCCACCTCGGCACCCCGAGCGCGGCCGCCGCCTCCAGCTGGCCCGGGTCGACCGACAGGAACCCGCCGCGCACGATCTCCGCCGCGTACGCCGCCTGATGCAGCGCGAGCCCGATCACCGCGGCGGACATCGCACCCACCAGGTCCATGGTGCCGAAGCTCCACAGCACCGGCCCGAACGGGACGCCGACCCCCAACTCCTCGTACAGATAAGCCAGGTTGAACCAGAACAGCAACTGCACGATCAGCGGGATCGAGCGGAACGCCCACACGTACGCCCACGCCACCGACGCGAGCAGCGGGCTGCGGGACAGCCGCATCAACGCGATCACCAGACCGAGCGCGAAGCCCAACACGGTGCCGTACACGGTGAGTTGCACGGTCACCCACACCGCCCGCAGCACACTGTCCGCGGCCAGATGCGCGAAGAAGACGTCCCACTCCCACGCCGGATTGGTGAGCAGCCCGTGCGTGAACTGCGCGAGCAGCACCAGGACGACGGCACCGGCGACGAGCCGCCACGGATGCCGCGCGGGAACCACCCTCAGCTCACCTTCGGGAGCGGGAGTTTCGGGCCGTACGAGGGCGGGGCTCGGGGCGCTCACGGCTGCTTCGCCTTGATCTCGGGCGGACTGATCCGGGACTCGTGCAGGGCCGACTTCTGCGTCCCCCACTTCTTCAGGATCTTGTCGTACGTGCCGTCCTCGATCAGTTTGTTCACCGCCGCCTGCAACGGCTTCGCCAGCGGCGAGCCCTTCTTGAGCGCGAAGCCCACGTCGAGCCGGGCGAACTCGCCGAGGAACTTCACCCCGGCCGCGGGCTGCGCCGCCTGGTAACGGAGGCCGTTGATCGTCGACATGATCACGTCGATACGGCGCTGCTGCAGACTCGTCAGGGCCGCGCCGTTGTCCGCGAACACCTTCACGTCGTACGGCGCGCGGCCCTTCTTGGCGCACACGCCCTTCTGCTCCTCCAACGTCGTCTCGAACGTGGTGCCCGCGCCGACGCCGACGGCCTTCCCGCACAGCTGGTCCAGGCTCGTGATCTTCTTCAGGTCCTGCTCGTCCTTGCGGACGGAGAAGCCCTGCCCGTCGTTGATATACGTGACGAAGTCGATGGTGCGCAGGCGCTCCTCCGTGACGCCGAAGTTGCCGGTGCCCACGTCGAACTTGCCGCTCTCCAGGGCGGGCAGGATCGCCTCGAAGCTCGCTTCCTGGCGCTCCAGCTTCACGCCCAGGACCCGCCCCACCGCGTCCGCGATGTCGATGTCCTGACCTGCGGGTTCATTGCTGTCCGTGGACGGCCGGAAGGCGCTCGGCGGGGTGCCGATGGAGCTGGCCAGGCGGAGCGTGCCGCGCTCGCGCACCTCGGCGGTCAGCAGCTTCGCGATCTCCGGGTCCTTGGTGAGCCCCTTCGTCACGTCCGCGGACGGCGCCGGGGACGCCGCGCCGGCGGGCTGTCCGGCGGCGGGGTCGCCGCTGCCGCAGCCGGTCAGGGCGAGCAGGGGCAGGGCCAGGGACGTGATCGCGGCGGCGGCCGTTCTTCTGCGCATGGTGTTCAGGCCTCGATGGGGTGGTGTCGGTTCGGGTTCAAGTAGGTCTTGCTCAGGTGCTTTCTCGAACGGCAGCGGGCCGATGGACTCCGGGTCGGCGGCCGTGTCGAAGAGGGGGGGTGTAGCCGGTGGCCAGGTACAGGGCACGCGCCTCCGGCTGGCGCGGACCGGTGGTGAGGTGGATCCGCCGGTAGCCGCGCTGCCCGGCCTCCCGCTCCAGCTCGGCGAGCACCCGCCGGGCAAGGCCGCGTCTGCGGTGCGCCGAATGGGTCCAGATCCTCTTCAACTCGGCGGTGCGGAACGACTCGTGGCGCCGGAACGCCCCGCCCGCCACCGGCTCGCCCGCCTCCAGGAGCAGCAGCAGTACCCCGCCCGGGGCGGCGAACTCGGCGGCCGGATAGCGCAGCAGCTCGGCGTGCGCGTCCTTGCCGTACCGCCGGGAGTACTCGTCGCCGAGCTCCCGCAGCAGCGGCCGGGCCAGCGGATCGTCGGCGGCGACCCGCACCACCGTCAGCGGTGCGGGCCCCGCGTGCGGCGAGGTCATCCGGCGGCCGCCGCCGAGAGCCCCGGGGCGAGGGTCTGCGGGCCGCGCTCCGCCCGCTCCTTGTCCCGCTTGGCGACCTCCTCGCGGACGATCGGGATGACGTGCCGCCCGAAGTCGATCGCGTCCCCGAGCAGGTCGTAGCCGCGCGCCGAGAGGATGTCCACGCCCAGGTCGTAGTAGTCGAGCAGCGCCTGCGCGACCGTCTCCGGGGTGCCGACCAGGGCGTTGGAGTTGCCCGCGCCCCCGGTCGCGGCGGCGGTCGGCGTCCACAGGGCACGGTCGTACCGCTCGCCCTGCTCGGCGATCGCGATCAGCCGCTGCGAGCCGGTGTTCTGCGGGTTGTCACCGCGGTGGTGCCGTACGAGGCCCTGCTCCCGGCGCTCCCGGATCGCGCCGACCGTGCGGTGCGCCTTCTCCCACGCCAGCTCCTCCGTGGGCGCGATGATCGGCCGGAACGCCACCTGGATGCGCGGCACGTCCGTGCGGCCCGCGGCCTGCGCCGCCGCCTTCACCGCCTCGATCTGCTGCGCGGTCTCGGCGAGCGGCTCGCCCCACAGGCAGAACACGTCCGCCTCGGCCCCGCCCGCCGCGTACGCCGCCGCCGACGAACCCCCGAACGACACACCGGGGCGCGGGAGTCGGGTGGGGAAGACGTCGCTCACGAAGTCCTTGAAGCGGTAGTGCTCGCCCTCGTGGTCGAAGGGCTCGCGGCGCGTCCACACCTGCTTGACGATGTCGATGTACTCGCGGGTGCGCGCGTACCGCTCGTCCTTGGTGAGCGTGTCGCCCTCGCGCTGCTGCTCGTGGTCGCTGCCGCCGGTGATGAAGTGCACGGTCAGCCGGCCGTCGCTGATCTGGTCGAGGGTGGCGAAGCTGCGCGCCGCGTACGTCGGGTACGAGACGTTCGGCCGGTGCGCCAGCAGGATCTGCAGCTTCTCCACCTTGGCGGCGAGGTAGGCCGCGGCCGGCGTCGGGATCGGCGAGCCGGAGCTGTACGCGAACAGCACCCGGTCCCAGCCGTGGTCCTCGTGGGCGCGGGCGAGCCGCAGCGTGTACTCCTTGTCGAAGGCGGCACCGGAGCGCGCGCCGGTCTCTGAGCCGTCGTTGGTCGCGGCGATACCGAGGAACTCCACAGGCATGACAGGGCCTTTCATGGGCGTACGAGAAGGAAGCCGTACGGGAGGAGGGCGTACGGGAACAGCGGTACGGGGGTGATGACGCCGCGCCGGGCGCGGGCGGAGGGAGAGAGCCGGGACGGGGCCCGGAAGGAGAGAGGGAGTCCTGCTCAGGCGTTACACGCCGCCGACCACACTCGACCGAAGTCGATGTGGTCGCGGGTGACCAGGGCCGGTGTTGCGGACATGGCGACAGTTGAGCACCGCGCTCTCGGCACCGTCAACCGTCCGAGGGCCGCCGACCGGTGGCCGCCACACGTTGTTCATACGGCCGCAGCACCAGGTCCCTAGCCTGGAACACGGAACCTGCGGCGGGCCCGACCCCCGTTCGTTCCGGCCGTGTTGAGGGACGCGGCGGGTGATGACGGCACACGCGCGGAGCGTGCCCTCCCGTCCGTCTGAACCCGGAGCCCGCATGGCCACCCTGCACCGCACACCCGCCACCACCCCCGAGGTGGCCGTCGCACACGAGACCGCGCCCCGCACCGTCGCCCGCCGCCGTCCCGGCCAATGGCTCGCCGCGGCGCTCGCGCTGCTCCTCTTCGTGATGATCGCGAACTCCGTGGTCCGCAATCCGCGCTTCCAGTGGGGCGTCGTCGGCGACTACTTCACGACCCCCGCCGTGCTCGACGGGCTGTTCCTCACCCTCTGGCTGACCGCCGCAGTCATGGTCCTCGGCTTCCTCGCCGGAACCCTTCTCGCCGTGATGCGCCTCTCCGCCAACCCCGTGCTGCGGACGCTCAGTTGGGGCTACATCTGGATCTTCCGCTCCACCCCGCTGCTCGTACAACTCCTCTTCTGGTTCAACATCGGCGCGCTCTACCCGACGCTCGGCCTCGGCATCCCCTTCGGCCCCGAGTTCGTCACCGTGAAGACCGTCAACGTCTTCGGGGCCGCCGCGACCGCCCTCATCGGCCTCACCCTGCACGAGGCGGCGTACGCGGCCGAGGTGGTGCGCGGCGGCATCCTGTCCGTCGACGCGGGCCAGACCGAGGCCGCCCAGGCGCTCGGCCTCGGCCGCGCCCGGCTCCTGCGCCGCATCGTCGTCCCGCAGGCGATGCGCTCCATCGTGCCCACGGCCGGCAACATGCTGATCGGCACCCTGAAGGGCACCAGCATCGTGTCGATCCTCGCGGTCCAGGACCTGCTGTACTCCGTGCAGTTGGTCTACAACCGCACCTACCAGGTGATCCCGCTCCTCCTGGTCGCCACCCTCTGGTACATCGCCGTCACCACGGTCCTCACCGTCGCCCAGTTCTACGTCGAACGGCACTACGCGCGCGGCGCCGAACGCGTCCTGCCGCCGACCCCGCTGCAACGCCTGCGCGCCCGCGCCGCATCCGTACGGGACCGGCTCCGCGCGGCCACCGCCCCCGACGCGGAACCGCACGTCCCCCGGAAGACGGCCGACTCGGGGGAGGACCGCCGATGAGCACGGCACAGACACCGGCACAGACACCGGCGCAGCCACCGGCACGGACGCGGCGGCCCGCGGTCCTGGGGGTGGTCGGCGCGGGCCCCCGCGCCCTCGGCCTCCTCGAACGCATCGCCGCCAACGCCCCCGAACTCCTCGCCCCCACAAGGGAGTTGCACATCCACCTCGTGGACCCGCACCCGCCGGGCGCGGGCCGGGTCTGGCGGCACGAGCAGTCGCCGCTGCTCCGCATGAACTCCATGGCCGAGGACGTCACCGTCTTCACCGACTCCACGTCGACCCTCGAAGGCCCCGTACGCCCCGGCCCGACGCTCGCCGCATGGGCCGCCGACCCGCACCGGCACCCACCCGTACGCCCCGTCCAGGACCCGGCCGTACGCGCCGAGCTGGCCGCGCTCCGGCCCACGGACTTCCCGACCCGCCGCGCCCAAGGCGCCTACCTGGACTGGGCGTTCCACCGCGCCCTCACCGAACTCCCGCCCCACATCGAGGTGTTCGTCCACCGCACCACCGCGACCCGCCTCACCGGACCCGCCGACGGCCCCCAACTCCTCCACCTCGCCGACCGGCCCGAGCCCGTCGAGGCGGACCTCGTGGTCCTGGCCCAGGGCCACCTGTCGTCGAGCCCCGACCCCGCACAAAGCGCCCTCGCCGCCTTCGCCGACCGCCACCAACTCCGGTACATACCACCGGAGTTCTCCGCCGACGCCGACCTCTCCGCCATCCCGCCCGGCGAACCCGTCCTGCTGCGCGGCTTCGGCCTCGCCGCCGTCGACCTGACGGTGCTCCTCACCGAGGGCCGCGGCGGCACGTACGCCACCGGGCCCGGCGGGCGGCTCACGTACCGGCCCTCCGGCCGCGAACCCATCCTGTACGTCGGGTCGCGGCGCGGCGTGCCGTACCGCGCCAAACCCGGCTACCGGCTCCGCGCCGCACGCGCCCCGCTGCCCCGCCACTTCGGCCCCGACCGGATCGCCGCCCTCGCCGAGGAGTCCCGCCGCCACGGCCGCCTGCTCGACCTGCGGCGCGACGTGTGGCCGCTGATCGCCAAGGAGGTCGGCTTCGGCCACTACCACGAGCTGTTCCACGCCCACCCCGAGCGCACCACGGTCCCCTGGCCGCGCTTCCTCGCCGCGTACGACCGACTCGGCTGGTACGACGAGGAGTTGGCCAAACTCGTCGCCGAGGCCGTGCCCGACCCGGAGGACCGCCTCGACCTCGACGCACTCGACCGGCCCCTCGCCGGGCACACCGCACCCGACCACGCCACCTTCCAGGACGAGCTGCGCCGGCGCATCGAGGCCGACATCGCCCGCCGCGAGAACCCGGCCCACAGCGCCGACCTCGGCGCGTTCCACGCCCTGCTCTCCGTCTACGGGCAGCTGCCCGCGCTCGCCGCGACCGGACGGCTCACCCCCGACTCGGTGGCCCGCCAACTCGACGGCTGGTGGACCGGGTTCTTCAGCTACTACGCCTCCGGACCGCCCGCCTTCCGGCTCCGCGAACTCCTCGCCCTGTCCCGGGCCGGGGTCGTGCGGTTCGTGGGCGCCGACCTGGACGTGGCGGCCGACGAAGCCGAGGGGGTGTTCCGGGCCCGCTCGTCGACCGTGCCCGGGCACGCGGTCACGGCCACCACACTGATCGAGGCGTACCTGCCCCGGCCCACGGTGTCCCGCACGGCCGACCCGCTGCTCGCGGCGCTGCGGCGCGACGGGCAGGCCGTGGAGGAACGCCGGAGGGGCGGCGGGCAGGACCTGACGACCGGCCGCCTCAGCGCGTCCCCGGCCGACGGCCACCTCCTCACGCCGTCCGACGGCGACGGCACACAGGCCCCGCACCCCCGCCGCATCGCCCTCGGCGCGCCGACGACCAGCCGAGCGATAGCCGCCTTCGCCCGCCCCCACACGGACGCCCCGGTCTTCCGCCAGAACGATGCGACGGCACGGGCGGTGTTGAGGTTCGCGTCACGGGGTTCGACCTGACGTGCGGGTGGCCGGTGCGGAGTCTTCTTCCCCACCCCGCCCCTTCCCGAAAGCCCTCGCCGGGCGGGCCTCCTCAAACGCCGGAGGGGCTGGTTCTTTCAGGGGCGCGGGGAACTGCGCGACCAGCCACGACGGCGCCGCAGGCTATCGGGAAGGGGCGGGGAGGGGACGGAGATGGAGCCCGTCCGGCGCTTGAGGACGCGAGCCCGCAGGGCGATGCAGCGGGGGCCGGGAGGGGCGGAGTCCCGGGGTGAGGGCCGAGGGGGCGGCCCTCAGGACAACCCCCGCAGCGCCTTCCGGTCCAGCTTCCCCACACTCGTCAACGGCAACTGCCCCACCACCCGAACCTCCCTCGGGTACTTGTGCGCCGACAGCCGCGCCCGCGCGTACGCGATCAGCTCTTCCTCCGACACCGCCCCCGCCGCACCCGCGGCCCCGCCCCGCAGGGTCACGTACGCGACGACCTCCTCGCCGAGCCGCGGGTGCGGGCGGCCGACGACGCCCGCCGACGTCACCTCGGGATGCGTGACGAGGACGTCCTCCACGTCGCGCGGGTACACGTTGAACCCGCCCCGCAGGATCAGATCCTTCTTGCGGTCCACCACGTACAGGAACCCGTCCTCGTCGAACCGCCCGACGTCCCCCGTGTGCAGCCACCCCTCGCGCACCGTGTCCCCGGTCAGTTCGGGCGCGCGCCAGTATCCGACGGTCACCCCCACCGAGCGCACACAGATCTCGCCGTCCGCGCCGACCGGCACGGCCCGCCCCTGCTCGTCGCGGATCTCGACGGCGTACCCGGGCAGCGCGCGGCCGACCGAGCCGGGGCGGACCTCGCCGGGTCGGGTGGTGGCGATGACCGAGCCGGACTCCGTGCAGCCGTACCCCTCCAGGATCCGGCTGCTGGGCACCCGCCGCTCCCACTCGGCCCGCACCTCGTGCGGCAGCGGCGCGGCCCCGCTCGCGACCTGGCGCAGCTCGCCCAGGTCGGCCTCCTCCAGGGGCTGGGCCAGCAGCATCTGGATCATGCTGGGCACGAGCGTCGTCCGGTGCACCCGGTGCTTCTGCGCCAGGTCCAGCCACTCCGCCGGGTCGAACCACCGTTGCAGCACGGCGAGTTGGGGTTCGAGCGCGTGCCAGCCGACCAGCGTCACGATCAGCCCGTACGCGTGCGACAACGGCAGCGGGATCAACGTACGGTTCAGGCCCTCCACCTCCCCGGACTCCTGTCCGGCGCTGTGCGTGGCCAGCGAGCAGGCGTGCAGGTTGCCGTGACTGAGCATCACGCCCTTGGCGCGGCCGGTCGTCCCGCCGGTGTAGAGCAGCGCCGCGAGATCGTCCGCCCCGCGCGCCACGGGCACCCCCGAGGCCGCGTCCTCGACCTCCGCGTACGAGCTGACCCGCAGGTGCG
This sequence comes from Streptomyces sp. Da 82-17, assembly GCF_046098215.1. Classification (NCBI taxonomy): domain Bacteria; kingdom Bacillati; phylum Actinomycetota; class Actinomycetes; order Kitasatosporales; family Streptomycetaceae; genus Streptomyces; species Streptomyces sp. Da 82-17. The sequence continues at coordinate 204,196 of NZ_JBJURH010000012.1, read as the reverse complement.
CGGGCAGTTCCGGCGTCTCGGCGGGCGCGTCGTCGACGACCACCACGTGCCGCAGGTCCGGCGCACCGGGCGCGGCGGCGGCGACGGTCGGCAGCAGCTCCGGGCTGGTCACGAGGACCCGCGCCCCGGAGTCGACCAGGATGTGCCGCAGCTCGTCGGGCGCGACCAGGAACATCACCGGCGTCACCACCCCGCCGGCCCGCCACACCGCGTTGTACGTGACCGTCACCTCGGGGCAGTTGGCGGTGAGCACCACCACCCGGTCACCGGGCCGGACACCGAGGGCGCCCAGTCCGGTCGCGACGCGTGCGGCGCGCTCGTGCAGCCGGCCGGAGCGGTGGACGCGCCCGCCGTACACCAGCGACTCGTGGTCGCCGAGCCGTTCGCGGGCGCTCTCGGCGAGGAGGGCGAGGTTCGGGGAGCGATCGAGCATCGGGGCACCTGCCTTCTGCGGCAACCGACGGGTCCGTGCACGGTTCGGGTCTCGCATGCGGGCGCGTACGGGACAACGGCTGGGGTCTCGCGTCGACGTGCTCACCGCATGCTGGCCGAACTCGCCGGGACAGTCGAGAGGGTGCGCGGACATCCTTCCCGCACGGACTCCCGTACCGCACCCTCCACCTGGGTGCTCCCGTGCGGCGCACGACCGTCGGAGCGCCGAGGATCGTGCCATGTCACCGCCCGCCGGACGGCGCCCCGCACGCGGCGTGCGCGCCCTGCTGCCCGCCGCCGCGCGGACCGGGCGCCGCACGCCCGGGCTGCCCTGGCGCGGCGCCCTCGTCGGCCTCGTCGTGCTGCTCGTCCTGTTCGGCACCGGGGTCGCCCTCTACGCCGACGAGCGCTCCGTACGCGAGCGCCCCGTGCACGTCGGCGCGGCCGGGAAGGCCGACCGGCTCGACGTCGAGGTGACCGTGCAGCGCACCGGCCCCGACGACCGGCGGATGACGCTGCAGCTGTACGCCGTTCCGCGCGGCAAGTACGCCGGGCCCGTCGGGAACGCCGGCACGGACATGACGCTCTACCTCAACGACCCCGACGTCGACGAGCTCACCTTCGACAAGGACAGCCCGGTCTGGCGCAAGGAGTTCCGCGTCGCCCTGTCCGAGGGCACCCCGTCCGACTACCCCTTCGACCGCTACCGCACGCGGCTCGTCCTCACCGCGACCACCACCGGCACGGACGCCGTCCCGATCGCCCTCACCTACCGCGACCAGGACCCGAACTTCGCGATCGTGCCCCACTCCGCGCGGTACGTGGACGACGTCGCTCTGATCGACGGCACCGTCAAGCGGTCCCGCAGCACGTTCATCATGGCCTGGTTCATGATCACCGCGATGTGGGCGATCGCCCTGGCGGTGGCCGTCGCCTGCTGGCTCGTCGTGGGCCAGCGCCGCGGCCTAGTCTGGCCCGCGCTCGGCTGGATGGCGGCGAGCCTGTTCGCCCTGGTCGGCCTGCGCAACGCGGCCCCGGGCTCCCCGCCCAACGGCTGCCTGCTCGACTACGGGGCGTTCTACTGGGCCGAGGCGCTGATCGCCCTCAGCCTGACGCGGCTCGTGTTCCACGGCATCCACATCGAGCACCGCACGGGCGGCCCCGTGGACCCCCTCCTGGCCACCAACGGCAACGGCGACCGGAAGGGCAACGGCAGCGGCGGCTCCGGCGCCCGCCTCGTACGACTGCGCCGCCGCGGCACCCCGGCGGGAAGCAGGGTGCGCGGCGGCGCGGTTCGTACGGCGGACCGGTCCGCGGAGGCCCCGGTCAGCGGGCCCGGTGCAGGGTCACCAGGTCGGTGCCGCCGGGGCGGGCGAGGACGGAGGGCAGACGCGGGTCCTCACTGGTGACGATCCAGCACTCCTGGCTCGCCTCGTCCGACCACGGCACCCGGCGCCGCCAGGTCCGCGCGGCCACGACCCGCGGCTCCTTGCCGACCTGCTCGTCCGCCTCGGCCGCACCCGGGAGCAGCTCGACGGGCAGCCCCGACGCGACCTTCACCGCCGGCCTGCGGACCGCCGTGACGGGGCGCCACGGGCCGGACTTGAGGACCCGGCCGACGACCAGCAGCCACTGCAGCTTGCGCGCCGGGCGGATCAGCAGGAAGGCCGTGATCATCGACAGGAACGCCGCGAGCCCGGTGACGACCTGGCTGCCGTCCCGGTCCGGGCCGACCATCGCCGTGACCAGCAGACCGACCCATATGACGGCCCTGACCAGGAAGTTGACGAGCGTCAAGCGCTTCGCCCGGGACCACGCCTCGCGCGTGGCCGGGTCGTCGTACGCGTACTTCGTCATCGGCAGGGGGACCTGCGTCTTCACGCACTGCTCCTTCTCGTTCTGCGGTGATCCGGTCCGGGGACCGGGTGGGGGGAATCGGCGGGGGGACTCCTGGGAAACGTGGGGGATTCCTGGGAGATCGGGGGCCGGCGCACTCGGTGGCACGGGCGGGCCTGCCGGAGCCGGCGGGTCAGCCGCGCAGGCCCGCGCCCAGGGACGCGAGGCCCGCCCGCTTCGCGCGGGCCATCCGCTCCCTGTCACGGGCGATCGCCCGGTACTCCTCGACGGGCGTGCGGCGGCCGCGCTCCAGGGTCATCAGCTCCCGCCCGCCCGGTTCGGCGATGACCCCGCCGAGCTCCGGGTCGCCCGCGAACCACGCGCCCTGCTCCATCACGCCCGTCCAGCGTTTGCGCTGCAGCGGGTTGATCGCCCGCATCGCCCGCGACCACTCCCCGCCGGGCTCCGTCCGCAGCTGCACGGGCAGCGCCATCACGTCCTTGACGCCGGGGCAGGGGCGTACGGCCGCGCGGTACTCCCACGGGTACTCGCGCAGCACCCGGCGGATCCGCCGCAGCCGCAGCACGGGGCCGAGCGAGTACAGCGCCGCCGCGAACACGAACGGCGCCGCCACCAGGCAGACGAACCCGGCGACCCGCATCCACATCGGCGGAGACCCGTGCCGGTCGCCCAGCAGACCCATCACCGTCAGGGTGGCGAGCAGCAGCAGGACGACCAGGGGCAGCACCGCCCCCGCCCGCAGCCGCGCCCGCTGCCAGTTGCGACGCGTCGCGGCATGGTCGAAGGCGCACGCGTCCGGCGGGACCTGCACGGCGGATGGCATCGGTTGGGCTCGCTCCTGCGGCTCGCTCCTGCGTCGGGTGCTGCGAGTCTAGGACACGTGTCCGGGGCCACTTCGACGGCCGTACGCGGCTTCACGTCAACCCGGTGCGCATAAGATGCGTGCTTTGTTCGTTGTCGTCGGAATACCGCCAGGAGAGTTCCCTGTGACCGTAGCGATCGCCCCCGCCACCTCGGACTCCGCGCCCCTCGACCCGCAGCAGAGCCCGGCCGACGTGCCGGAGCAGGCCGCGGCCGAGAGTACGGAGCAGCCGCCGGTCGCCGCCACGGACGCGGACCTGATCGCGGGCGCGGAGTGGACCCCGGCGGAGACGGATGCGGAGACGGACGCGGAGACGGCCGAGGGAGGACACGGGGAGCCGGACGCCGCCGCAGACGAGAAGGGGCACGGGGAGCCGGACGCCGCCGCAGACGAGGAAGTCTCCGACAGCGGCTCCGCCGTCGACGAGCGCATCGCCCGCGACGCCCACGAGTTCGGTGTGTACGCCCGTACCGGCGGCTGGGCGTTCGCGCTCAAGGTGGCGCGGAGCGTGCGGCCCGGCGGGCAGTCGTCCGCGGAGACGCCGAAGGTGTCCGCGAAGCGCTTCGGGGAGCTGGCCGGCTGCTCGCCCGAGCGCGTGATGCGCTTCTACAAGGCGTGGGACGCGGCGGCCGACGACGGTCTCGTCCCGCAGTTCGAGGCCCTCGAACCGGGAGCGGAGGTCGAACTCCCGGACGCGGACGTCTGGCTCTCCTACTACGTCTCCCGCAACAGCGCGACCTCCGCGCGCGGCACCGCCATCACCGCCGCCGCCGAGGCCGAGGGCATCCGCCCGACCAAGGCCCTGGAGGTCGCCGAGAACCCGACCGCACTGCGCGCCGCGATCCTCGCCGACCCCTCCACCGCCCAGGCCGCCCGCGCCGCGCTGCTCGACCGGATCAAGGAGGACCCGGCGCTGCAGACCGAGCTGGCCCGTGACATCGCGCGCACCGACGTCCTGAAGAAGGCCGTCGCGCAGGAGGCGAAGGCCGCCGACCGGATCGGGTTCGTCCGACAGATCGCCGAGCAGGGCGAGCTGAAGACGCCGGCCGGCCAGAAGGTCGAGGCCCCCGCCGAGCTGCGCCAGGAGGCCGAGCGGCACCTGTCCCTGCTCGACGAGCTGGACGACGACGAAGAGGTCGGCGAGTGGACGACGGAGGCGTACGACACCGTCAAGGACCTCGCCGCGCAGGCCGTCGAGGAGGCCGTCGAGCGCGACCCCGAACTGCGCGTGCAGGAACGGCGGACGAAGTTCTACAGCAGCCTGGAGAAGGCCACGAAGGTGTTCGAGGAGCTCACCTTCGACGACGCCGACGACATCTACGAGGACGACATGGTGCAGCGCCTCGAAGAGCTCCAGCGGTCCATCGGCGCGTGCATCGAGGCCCTGCGGAAGGCGAGCGACGGCCGGCACTGACCGCGGCGGCGCGCACGGCCGGCGCGGGGACTGTCAGTGGTACGGGGCACACTGATCACATGTCGTCCTCCCCGCGCCGGGCCTGCCCGGAGTGTGCCCGTGAAATCGCCGTCGTGGCGGGCCGGTTGTCCCGCCACGACCCGCCCGCAGGTGTGGGCGGGCAGTCCCTGGTGTCCTGCCCCGGCTCGAAACGCCGCGTAGCCCTGGACTCGGGCCAGCGCACCCTCGACGGATACGCGGTCCCGGACTTCCCGGGCCAGCTGCCGCTGTTCTGATCCGTACGCATCGGCTCGTCCGTGGCGTACGCATCCGCTCGTACGGGACCGGCGCATCCGCTCGTACAGGACGGGCGCATCCGCTCGTACGGGACGGGCGCGTCCGGCGCGTACGATCGTGGGATGTCTGAACGCATGATCGCGGCCTGTGACGGCGCCGCGAAGATCAATCCCGGCCCGGCCGCGTGGGCGTGGGTGCTCGCCGATCCGGCGGGCGCCCCGCAGCGCTGGGAGGCCGGGCCGCTCGGCCACAACACCAACAACGTGGCCGAACTGACCGCGCTGGCCGAGCTGTTGGAGTCCACCGACCCGGCGGTGCCGCTGGAGATCCGGATGGACTCGCAGTACGCGATGAACGCGGTCACCAAGTGGATCGCCGGCTGGAAGCGCAACGGCTGGCAGACCGCGTCGAAGAAGCCCGTCGCCAACAAGGACCTGGTCGTCCGCATCGACGCGCTGCTCGACGGCCGCGACGTGAAGTTCGTGCACGTGCTCGCCCACCAGGTCGACGGCGACCCGCTGAACGCCATCGCCGACGCCGCCGCCAGCACCGCCGCCACCGAGCAGCAGGCCGCCGGTACCTCGCACGGCGCGGCCGGCTTCCCCGAGCCGAGCCCGCAGACCGAGGACAAGCCGCGCGCCGCGCGCCCCCGCAAGAAGGCCGCGGGCGGCCGGGCTCCGCGCACCGGCGGCGGCGCGGTCATCAAGGCCAAGTTCCCGGGGCGGTGCAGCCACTGCCAGTCGCGGTACGACGTGGGCGAGAAGATCACGAAGATCGCCCGGGGCTGGGGCCACGAGGCATGCCGGGAGGCCGAGCCGGCGAGCTGAGCGCCGGACGAGACGAGCGACGGGCGAGACGGACGACGGGCCCGCGCGGCACAGACCTCGCGGGCCCACGGCGCAAAGGTCTGGACCAAACGGCTCCGTCCGGCTACCTTTTCCGTGCCCCCACAGAAGCGCGATCTCAACTCGCCTGCGCCGCCCACCCGTTGACGGCGGCCGGAACGGAGCACGGCATGCTCGTCCGAACAGTGCGACTGCTCGCCGCGGCCCTCGCCCTCGTGGCCGCCGCCCAACTCCCCGCCGCCGCCGCGCCGTCCGCGCCGCAGGACGAGGTGTGCGCGGTGAAGCCCAAACCGAGCGGCAAGGTGCTGCAGGGCTACTGGGAGAACTGGGACGGCGCCGCCAACGGTGTGCACCCGCCCTTCGGCTGGACGCCCATCGACGACCCGCGCATCCCGCAGCACGGCTACAACGTCCTCAACGCCGCGTTCCCCGTGATCCGTTCGGACGGCACCGTGCTGTGGGAGGACGGCATGGACTCCACGGTGAAGGTCGCCACCCCCGCCGAGATGTGCGCGGCGAAGGCCTCCGGCGCCACGATCCTGATGTCCATCGGCGGCGCCGCCGCGGGCATCGACCTCAACTCGACCAGCGTCGCCGACCGCTTCGTCGAGACCATCGTGCCGATCCTCAAGAAGTACAACTTCGACGGCATCGACATCGACATCGAGACCGGCCTCACCGGCAGCGGCAACATCGACCGACTCTCCACCTCCCAGGCCAACCTGATCCGCATCATCGACGGCGTCCTGGACCGCATGCCCCCGGAGTTCGGCCTCACCATGGCCCCCGAGACCGCGTACGTCACCGGCGGCAGCGTCACATACGGCTCGATCTGGGGCGCGTACCTGCCGATCGTGAAGAAGTACGCCGACAACGGCCGGCTGTGGTGGCTCAACATGCAGTACTACAACGGCAGCATGTACGGCTGCTCCGGCGACTCCTACTCCGCCGGCACCGTCGAGGGCTTCGTCGCCCAGACCGACTGCCTCGACAAGGGCCTCGTCGTCCAGGGCACCACCATCCGCGTCCCGTACGACAAGCAGGCCCCGGGCCTCCCCGCCCAACCCGGCTCGGGCGGCGGCCACATGACGCCCGCTCAGGTAGCCCAGGCGTGGAACCACTACGACGGCGCCCTCAAGGGCCTGATGACCTGGTCCCTCAACTGGGACGGCTCGAAGAACTGGACGTTCGGCGACAACGTGAAGACCCTCCAGGGCCGCTGACACACGCCGCGTCAACGGCCCCGGAGCCGCGCCCTCAGTGCCCCGGATCGCAGCAGCTCCCGCGCCGCATCCGGTCACCGACCTCGTGCCAGTGCCGCTTTGACCCCGCGCGGGACACCGTGTCCGGTGCGGGGAAGGCGGACACCAACTCCCGGGTGTCGTACGGGACTCCGCCGCGCACCACCGACACTGTGCGGACCAGGGTGTCGAAGTCCGTGAACGGGTTCCCGTCTACCACCACCAGGTCCGCGCAGCGGCCCACCTCCAGGGTGCCCAGGTCGTGGGCGGCGCCGAAGGCTCGGGCGGGCAGGGATGTGGCCGTGTGCAGGGCCTCGGCGGGGGAGAGGCCGTAGCGGTGCAGGGCGCGCAGGGCCAGGTGCAGGTGGAGGCCGACCGCGACCAGCGGCTGGTCCGTGCCGAGGGCGACCAGGCCGCCGCCCTGCAGGATGCGGTGGTAGATCTGCACCTCGGAGCGGATGGTCGCCAACTGGGCGTCCGTGGGCGGCTTTCCGGCCGCCGTCTCGACCGTGGCGACGTCCCACGGCGGCATCAGGCGCGTCACCCGCTCGTCGCGGGCGAGTGCCGGGTCCGCGCCGATCAGCGGCGACGCGGTGAACGGCGTGGCCACCAGGTGGAAGTCGCCGTGCGTGTAGATCTCCGTGACGTCCTGCCCGGACCGGCCGCCCGCCGTCAGCGAACGGCCGAACTCCTGCCGTTGCGTGGCCTGCAGATGGGTCGTCAGGTCCTGGCCGAGCTGCATGCCGGGCGACAGGAGATGACTGCCCGCGCGCACGCCCAGCTCCTCGTGCGCGAACCGCGCGGCCTCCGCCATCACCCAACCCGGCGCCCGCACATAGGTTTTGACGAAGTCCCAGTCGAGGGCCTTCGCGCGCGCCAGTGAACGGCGCAGGCCCGCGCGGGTCGTGTGCGCCCGGCTCATCCCGTACGAGGCGCGCGGGCCGTCGAGGAGTTCGCCGGTGGTGAGCAGGCGCGGGCCGGCCAGTTCACCGGCGGCGACGGCCTCGCGGATCCTGGCCTGCTCGTACGCGAAGCCGCCGAAGGAGACCGCGGTCGTGATGCCGTACGCGAGTTGCAGGGCGGTCTGGCGGCCGCCGTACGTGGCCTGCCACGGGTGCGTGTGCGCGTCCCACAGGCCGGGCAGCACGGTGTGCGCGGACGCGTCGATCCGGCGCTCGGCGGGGCGGCCCGGACGGTGCGGCTCGACGGCCGTGATCCGCCCGCCGCTCAGCACCAGGTCGACGTCCTCGCGGACCGAGTCGTCGCCGCCCGTGCCGTCCCAGAGGCGGCCCGCGTGCACGACCGTGTCGGCGGGCGTGGGGCGACGGTGGTCGAAGGGGACGCGGACGGTGCGCGGCGCGCCGTCGGCGATGTCGACGATCCTGAGCCGGCCCGCCGACTGGTACAGGACGCGGCGCCCGTCCGCCGACCAGCTCGGGTGGTCGGCCGGCTCGTCCGCGAGCAGCTTCGCCGGGCCGTCGGGCGTGCCGTCGGTGCGGATCGGCAGCAGCCACAGGGCGGACTCGGCGACCACCGCGAAGTGCCGCCCGTCCGGCGACCACACGGGCCCGCTGCCGTACCGGTCGGACAGCGACTGGTGCGGGGCGAGCGCGTGCAGCCGGGACGAGCCGTCGCGGACGTCGACGATCCGGATGACGTTGTAGCCCTCCCGGAAGCGCTGGTTGAGCCGCGCCAGGTCGCAGAGCGCCACGTACCGCCCGTCCGGCGACCAGCTGGGCCGACCGGGCGCGCCGCCCGCCCCGAGCGGCGCGGCCACCTTGCGTTCCTCGCCGGAGTCCAGGTCGAGGACCATCAGGTTGTACGCCATGTCGAGCGTCGCGAGCCGCCGTCCGTCCGGTGACAGGGCGGGGTGCACGCGCCCTCCGCGGACGAGGACCTCCTCGCGGCCCGAGTCGAGGTCGCGGCGGCGCACCGCGTGCAGCCCGTCCCGGTCGTCGGAGTAGAGCAGGGACCGGCCGTCCGGGGACCAGCTCGGCGCGAGCCCGTAGCGCGTGGCGGGGAAGCGGACCAGGCGGCGCGGCGGACGCCCGCCCGAAGCGGCCGCGACCCAGAGGGAGTTGAGCGCGGCGAAGGCGACCTGTCGGCCGTCGGGGGAGAGCGCGGGCAGATGCGGGGCCCGCACGGGTCGGGTGCCGCCCGGGTCGAGGTCGTACCGCTTCGCGGTGTAGCGCGGCCGGTCGACGGTCAGTTCGCCGCGGAACGGGATCGTCTCGTACGCGTCCGGGCGCTCGGGGCGGACGAGCCGGAACGCGCCGTCGACCGTGAGCAGCAGCTCGTCGCGGCCCGTCCAGCGCGGCGGCACCGGATGCACGTCGCCGTCCACCGCGACCGCCGTGCCGTCGACGAGGAGCGTGCAGGAGGCGCTCGGGGCGGGCGTGGTCCGCAGCACCGCGAGCCGCCCCTCGGGGGAGGGGGCGGGCGCGAGGAGCTGGGTGCCGGTGCGCTGCTCGGCGTACTCGGTGGTGACGTCGCCGGTGCCGTCGGCCCGTACGGACGCGACGGTGCGCGCGTCGAGCCCGGCGGTGTCCGGCAGGACCCGGGCCCGGACGAACAGGACGCGGCTGCCGTCCGGCGACCAGGCGGGGTCGAAGTCCTCCCAACGGCCTTCCTGGTGCGGCCCGTTCTGGCCGGGCACGCCGGTGAGCCGGGTCAGGGCGCCGGAGTCCAGGTCGAGCACCCAGATCCGGTACGGGCTGCCCGCCACCGGGTCGCCGCCGCGCTCGGAGGCGAACGCGAGCCGCCGGCCGTCCGGGGACCAGGCCGGGCCGCGGTCGTCCCAGGGCCCGTCGGTGCGCTGCGTGAGGCCGGAGCCGTCGGGCCGCAGCGTCCAGAGGTGGAACGTGCCGCCCCGGTACGCGCACACCGCGAGCAGGGTGCCGTCGGGGGAGAACACCGGCCGGGTCGGCTCCAGGTCGGGCGGGGTAAGGGGCTGGGCGGCGCCGCCCGCGCGCGGCACGGACCACAGCACGCCCTGCACCTCGGCGACCACGGCGCCGGACGGTGCGACGGTCGCGGCGCCGTTGGTCGCGGCGGTGAACGTGTACCCGACGCCCTGGCCGGTCGCCGCCGCGGCGGGCCGGGGCAGGGCGACGGCGGTCGAGGCGAGGGCGGTCGAGGCTACGGCGGTGGCCGCGGCGGCGCCCTGCAGGAACCGGCGTCTGCTGACGTCGCCGGGGTCGGTGTCGCGGAGCGGCCGGGATGCGTCCTGGATGTCCAACGGTCCTCCTGGGGTTGCGCGGCGCCCCGGGGGCGGGCGCGCGGCGGGCGGAGCTGACCTTGCGCACACGTACGGCGTGATCACGTGTGCGGGTGAGTCTGCCCAGGCCTGCGGGCGGTGCGGAACACCACGTTGAGCCGTTGGAGGACGGCGGACCGTTCAGATCCAGCCAGTTGGGCGGGTGCCCTACGCGGCGTCGGCGTTCTCGTCGCGCTGCGCGCCGCCCGCGTCGCGGCCCTCCGCGTACCACTCGCGCACCAGCGCGTCGTAGATCGGGGTGCTCGTGGCGGCGGAACCCGCAGAGGGAGCGGCGGAGCGAGCGGCGGGCGGCTGCGGGGTCTTCGTCAGGTTCATGTGGGTGCTCGTGGAGAGGTTTGCTGCGTTTGTCACCGCGGCACCGTACGGCACGGGCACGGCCCGAAGCTGTGATCGATCTCTCCCATGGGGCCACGGGCGATCTCGCCGAGAGCGGAATCCGTGAGCCAAGAGCCGTGCGCCGCAAGGAAGTTGTCCGGGATCTCGAACTCTGACCGCGATTTCGCGCGGATGCTTGCGCGAGTGATTGACGGGGGTGGGGCCGGGTCCTACCTTCCCTGACTCAGCGGTACTTGTTCGAAGTTGCGAGTGATGTCCGACATTCCGAACGACCGAAGGAGTCCGATGAGACGACGACGGCGCCCCGTACGCCTTCCCCTCCTCGCCGTGAGTGTGGCCCTCGGCGCGGGGCTCCTCGCCGCGCCCGGCGGCGCGGCGAGCGGTGCCGCGGCCCCGGACGCCGGGATCGCCGACTACACCCTGAGCGTCGACCCCTCCCGGCAGGGCCCCGCGATCTCCGACTCGATGTACGGCGTGTTCTTCGAGGACATCAACCACGCCGCCGACGGCGGGCTCTACGCCGAGCTGGTGCAGAACCGGTCGTTCGAGTACGGCCCCGCGGACAACGCCGCGTACACGCCCCTGACCGCCTGGCGCAGCACCGGCAGCGCCCGCACCGCCGACGACGCGGGCCGCCTCAACGCCCGCAACCGCAGCTACCTCCGGCTCGGCGCGGACTCCTCCGTCACCAACTCGGGCTTCGGGAACGGCATGGCCGTACGGAAGGGCGAACGGTACGACCTGTCGTTCCGGGCCCGCACCGACGAGGCGGCCGGCGCCCCCCTCACCGTGACGCTGCGGGACGCGTCCGGCGCCCTCGCCGCCGCCCACCGCGTCACGGCGCGCGGCGGCTGGGCCGAGTACAAGGCGACGTTCACCGCGTCCCGCACCAGCACCACCGGCGCCCTCACGGTCGCCGCGGCACGGCCCGTCGCGCTCGACATGGTGTCCCTCTTCCCGCGCGACACGTACAAGGGCCGCCCCAACGGCCTGCGCAAGGACCTCGCCGAGAAGATCGCGGCGCTCCGCCCCGGCTTCCTGCGCTTCCCCGGCGGCTGCCTCGTCAACACCGGCAGCCACGAGGCGTACGACGAGGAGTCCGGCTGGCAGCGCCGCCGCTCCTACCAGTGGAAGGACACCATCGGCCCGGTCGAGGAGCGCGCCGTCAACGCCAACTTCTGGGGCTACAACCAGAGTTACGGGCTCGGCTACTACGAGTACTTCCAGTTCGCCGAGGACATCGGCGCGCAGCCGCTGCCCGTCGTGCCCGCCCTCGTCACCGGCTGCGGCGAGAACCAGGCCACCGACGACCCGGAGCTGCTGCGGCGGCACGTCCAGGACACCCTCGACCTGATCGAGTTCGCCAACGGCCCCGCCACCAGCGAATGGGGCCGCAAACGCGCCGAGATGGGCCACCCGGAGCCGTTCGGCCTGAAGCGCATCGGCGTCGGCAACGAGGAGAACCTGCCCGACGAGTTCTTCGCCCGCTTCAAGGAGTTCCGCGCGGCGATCGAGGCGAAGCACCCGGACGTCGAGGTGGTCGCCAACTCCGGCCCCGACGACGCGGGTTCGGTCTTCGACCGGGCCTGGCAGCTGAGCCGCGAGAACCGCGTCGCCATGGTCGACGAGCACTACTACAACAGCCCGCGCTGGTTCCTGGAGAACAACGAGCGCTACGACTCCTACGACCGCGGCGGCCCGAAGGTGTTCCTCGGCGAGTACGCCTCCCAGGGCAACCGCTTCTCGAACGCCCTCGCCGAAGCCGCGTACATGACGGGCCTGGAGCGCAACGCGGACGTCGTGAAGCTCGCCTCGTACGCGCCGCTCCTCGCCGACGTGGACGGCACCCAGTGGACGCCGGACATGATCTGGTTCGACAACCACCGCTCCTGGGGCTCGGCGAACTACGAGGTCCAGAAGCTGTTCATGAACAACACCGGCGACCGGGTCGTGCCCAGCGAGGCGTCCGGCACGCCCACCGCGTCAGGGCCGATCACGGGCGCCGTCGGCCTGTCCACATGGGCGACGAGCGCCGCGTACGACGACGTGAAGGTGGTCGCCGAGGACGGCGCCGAGCTGCTGAGCGACGACTTCACCGGCGACGCCGACCAGTGGAACACGGTCGCCGGGCGCGGGAGTTGGGCCGTGCGGGACGGCGCGTACGTCCAGTCCGACGAGAACGCCGAGGACACCCTCGTCACCGCCGGGGACAAGAGCTGGCAGAACTACGACCTGAGCGTCAAGGCCACCAAGAAGTCCGGCAAGGAGGGCTTCCTCGTCGCATTCGGCGTCCAGGGCGGCCGCGACCACTACTGGTGGAACCTCGGCGGCTTCGGCAACACCCGGTCCGTGGTGGAGAAGTCCGTCGACGGCGCCAAGCAGACCATGGTCGAGAAGGACACCAGGATCGAGACGGGACGCACCTACGACCTGCGCATCGAGGTGCGCGGCCGGCAGGTCTCCCTGTACCTCGACGGCGAGAAGTGGGGCTCCTTCACCGACGACAAGAAGGCCGAGCCGTTCCGGCAGGTCGTCACCCGCGACGAGGCGAGCGGCGAACTCGTCGTGAAGGTCGTCAACGCCCAGGACGACGCGGCCCGCACCGCCGTCGACCTCGGCACGGACCGCGTCGCCGGCACCGCCCGCGTCACCACCCTCCAGGGCGACCCGAACGCCGAGAACACCGCCGACAACAGGCCGATCGCGCCCCGCAGTTCGACCCGCGACGGCATCGGCCGCACCTTCACGCACACCTTCCCCGGCAACTCCGTGACGTTCCTGCGGATCAAGGAACGCTGAACCCGGTTCGTACGAGTCCCGACCACGAAAGGCACCCGCATGCCCCCGAACGACTCTGTGCCCCCGACCCGTCGAGCCCTGCTGCGCGGCGGCCTCGCCCTGGGTGCCGCGGCCGCCGTGCCCGGCCTCGCCCCCGGCGCCCACGCGGCCGACGCCCCGGCAGCACGCCGCGCCGCCGCCTACCGCAACCCGCTCATCGAGCAGCGCGCCGACCCGCACATCCACCGCCAACCCGCCGACGGCCACTACTACTTCACCGGCACCGTGCCCGAGTACGACCGCATCGTCCTGCGCCGCTCCCGCACCCTCGGCGGGCTGTCCGACGCCCCCGAGCAGGTGATCTGGCGCGCCCACTCCACCGGCGACATGGCCGCCCACATCTGGGCGCCGGAGCTGCACCGGATCGACGGCGTCTGGTACGTGTACTTCGCCGCCGCGCCCGCCGACGACGTGTGGAAGATCCGGATGTGGGTGCTCGCCAACCCGAGCCCCGACCCGTTCCGCGGCACCTGGACGGAGAAGGGCCGGATCGCCACCGCCTGGGACACGTTCTCGCTCGACGCGACGACCTTCACCCTTCCCCAAGCTCTCAACTCCGTTCGAGCAGGGGAGACCCCAACCGGCAGCCGCTACCTCGCCTGGGCGCAGCACGAGCCCGGCATGGACAACAACACCGGCCTCTTCCTCTCCCGCATGGCGAACCCGTGGACCCTCACCGGCCCTCAAGTGCGGCTCAGCACACCGGAGTTTGACTGGGAGTGCGTCGGGTTCAAGGTCAACGAGGGCGCGGCCTTCCTCCGGCGCAACGGGAAGGTGTTCCTCACGTACTCGGCGAGCGCCACCGACAGCAACTACTGCATGGGCCTGCTGACCGCCGACGCGGACGCCGACCTCCTCGACCCCGCCTCGTGGGCCAAGTCGCCGGAGCCGGTGTTCCGGAGCAGTGCCGGGAACGGGCAGTTCGGGCCCGGGCACAACTCGTTCACCGTCGCCGAGGACGGACGCACCGACGTCCTCGTGTACCACGCGCGGCAGTACGAGCACATCGAGGGGGATCCCCTCCATGACCCCAACCGGCATACGCGGCTTCAGCCGTTCACGTGGCGGGCGGACGGGACGCCGGACTTCGGGGTGCCGGTCCCGGACGGGGCGGGACGGTAGCCCTTCGTCCTTCCCGCCGTCGTGGCTGCTCGCGCCCGCGGCGAAGCCGCTGATGGCACAGCCCCGCGCCCCTGACGGGCGCATCCCGTACGGGTGATCGCGAGGCGTGCCGTCCCGGGTTCGACGTGGGGGAGCAGCACGATGAGCGCATGTCACTCCTCTCCTCCACGACACCCCTGCGCCGCCGCGTCCTCGTGCCCGCCCTCGCCGCGCTCTCCCTGTTCACCGTCGCCGTACCCGCCGCGGGTACGGCGACGGCCTGTCCCGAGGGCGCCTGCGGTTCGATCAGCGTCGGCGCGCCCTCGCTCGCGCCGCCCTCGCAGGAGCCGTGCACCAGCAAGGAACAGGTCGTCTGCCGCATTCGTGAGATGACGCCCGTCGAGCGTCTCGAAGCGCGCCAAGTCCGCGTCCGCTACCACCAGTTGCTGACCGACATGGGCCGCAGGCGCTGCGCGCTGGAGCGGGCCGGGGCGAGCCCTGAGACCGTCGCCCGCGAGCTGGTGCGGATGCGCAACGAGGCCAAGGACATCGCCCGCGCCGGCATGACCCCCGCCCAGGTCGCCGCCCTGGAGCAGCGCAACCGCGAGAAGTACGGCAACCCGCTCGGCCCGACCGCCGACCAGCTGTACGCGAAGCACGGCTCCTGGGAGAAGGTCGTCGAGTCGGCGGGCCGCACCAGCGCCGCCGTCGACGGCGAACTGGGCCTCGCGTACAAGGCCTGCCCCTGCGACACGCACACGCACGCCCAGGCGGCCTGACCCTCCCGTACGGCAGACGCCTCCGGCCCGGCACCCCTCGCAGCAGGGGTGCCGGGCCGGTTCGTGTGGCGGGGACCGGAGGGTCGGGGGCTCAGCGGGTCCCGAAGCCGTACACCGTCGTCGAGCGGTACGTCTCGCCCGGGCGCAGGATCGTCGACGGGAACGCGGGCTGGTTCGGGGAGTCGGGGAAGTGCTGGGTCTCCAGGCACAGCCCGTCGCCCTGCCGGTACGTGCGGCCGGAGCTTCCCACCAGCGTGCCGTCGAGGAAGTTGCCGCTGTAGAACTGCAGCCCGGGCTCGGTGGTCGCGACGCTCATCGCACGCCCCGAACGCGGCTCGTACAGCTCGGCCACCGGCGCCGGACGGGCCGAACCGCCCTTGTCCAGCGCCCAGTTGTGGTCGAAGCCCTGCCCGTGCAGCATCTGCGGGTGGTCCGAGCGGATGTCCGAGCCGATGGCCTTGGCCCGCCGGAAGTCGAACGGCGTGCCCGAGACCGGGGCGAGTTCGCCGGTCGGGATGAGCGTGCCGTCGACGGGCGTGTACCGGGACGCGGCCAGCGAGAGCCGGTGGTCGTACACGCTCCCGGAGCCCTCGCCCGCCAGGTTGAAGTACACATGGCTGGTGAGGTTGACGGGCGTGGCCCGGTCCGTGGTCGCCGCGTAGTCGATGCGCCACTCGCCGGCCGCGCTCAGCGTGTACGTGACCCGGGTGCGGAGCGTGCCGGGGTAGCCCATCTCGCCGTCGGCCGACACGTACGACAGGACCAGGCCCTGGTCCGTGCCGCGGGTGAACGGCTCGACGTCCCACACGCGCTTGTCGAAGCCGCGCTCGCCGCCGTGCAGGCTGTTCGGGCCGTCGTTCACGGACAGCTGGTGTTCGGTGCCGTCGAGCGTGAAGCGGCCCTTCGCGATCCGGTTGCCGTACCGGCCGATCAGCGCGCCCAGGTACGGGGACTCGCCGAGGTAGCCGTCCAGGTCGGCGAAGCCCAGCGAGACGTTCGCCGACTCGCCGTGCCTGTCCGGCACTTCGAGGGACTGGACGATCCCGCCGTACGACAGGACCTTCATGCGGACCCCGCCGCCGGTCAGGGTCCAGCGGTGCACCTCCGTGCCGTCCGGCATCCGGCCGAAGCGCTCCCGGGCCGGGGTGCGGCTGCCGGAGGCGTGGGCGGCACCGGTTCCGGCGGCCGCGGCGGTCAGGCCCGCCGCTGCCGCCGCGAGCACCGTGCGTCTGCGCGTTTCCATGTGCGGCTCCTCAAGTAGATCGCTGCAATGTCGCCTGCTGCCAAGGCGTCAGCTGCCGAGCCATCGGCTGCCAAGTCGCCTGCTGCACAGCGGAGTTACGAGCCCGCCTTGCGCTTGTTCCACACGTCGACGCCGACCGCCGCGAGCAGCACGAGGCCCTTGATGACCTGCTGCCAGTCGGTGCCGACGCCCACCAGGTTCATGCCGTTGTTCAGCACACCGAGGACCAGGCCGCCGATGATCGCGCCGAGGACCGTGCCGACGCCGCCGCTCATCGACGCCCCGCCGATGAACGCCGCCGCGATCGCCTCCAGCTCGAAGTTCAACCCCGCCTGCGGAGTACCGGAGTTGAGGCGCGCCGCGAACACACAGCCCGCGAGCGCCGCGAGCACGCCCATGTTCACGAAGACCAGGAACGTGACCCGCTTGTCCTTCACGCCGGACAGCTTCGCCGCCGCCTTGTTGCCGCCCAGCGCGTACACGTGCCGCCCCACGACCGCGTTCCGCATCACATAGCCGAGGCCGAGCAGCAGCCCGCACACGATCAGCATGATCACCGGAAGGCCGTGCCAGCTCGCCAGGGTCAGCGTGAACGCCAGCACCGCCGCGACGATGGCCACGCACTTCAGCACCCAGATGTTCCGCGGCAGCACGTCCAGCTCGTACGCCCGCTGCCGCCGCCGGTCCCGCACCTCGCGGACCAGCAGGAACGCCACCACGGCGAGACCGATCAGCACGGTCGGGTTGTGGTACGGGCCGATGGCCTCCGTGCGCAGCTCGATGAAGCCCAGGTTCAGATGGAACTCGAAGGGCAGCGGGATCGACCAGCCGGGGCCCGCCTCCGGGAGCACGCCCTTGGCGAGGTTCTGGAAGCCCTCGGGGAAGGGGGACAGCGACTGTCCTTCGAGGGTGATCTGCGTGAGTCCGCGGAACAGCAGCATCCCGGCGAGCGTCACGATGAACGACGGGATGCCCAGATACGCGATGAAGAAGCCCTGCCAGGCGCCCGCAAGCGCGCCGATCGCCAGCGAGATCGCCAGGGCGAGGCCCCACGGCAGATCGTGTTTGATCATCATGACGGCCGATATCGCGCCGACGAACGCGGCGACCGAACCGACCGACAGGTCGATGTGCCCGGCGATGATGACGATCATCATGCCCATGGCCAGGATCAGGATGTAGCCGTTCTGCTGCAGCAGGTTGGAGATGTTGCCCGGGCGCAGCAGCGCCCCGTCCGTCCAGAACCCGAAGAGCAGCACGATCAGGGCGAGGGCGGACAGCATGCCGTACTGGCGGATGTTGGTGCGCAGCCCGTGCAGCAGCAGGGCGCCGGTCGACGGCGTGGGCGTCTTCGCGCCGGCCGCCTCCTCGGGCGGTGTGGTCGTGGTGGTCATGGCTGGCCTCAGCTTCTGTTCAGGGTCATGTGGCGCATCAGCACTTCCTGGGTGGCGTCGGCCCGCGCGACCTCACCGGTGAGGCGGCCCTCGGCCATCGTGTAGATCCGGTCGCACATCCCGAGCAGCTCGGGCAGCTCCGAGGAGATGATCAGCACCGCCTTGCCCTGCGCCGCGAGCTCGTCGATGACGGTGTAGATCTCGTACTTGGCGCCGACGTCGATGCCGCGCGTCGGCTCGTCCAGGATCAGCACCTGCGGATCGGCGTGGATCCACTTGCTGAGGACGACCTTCTGCTGGTTGCCGCCGGACAGCCGCCCCACCTGCTCGAACACGGTCGGCGCCTTGATGTTCATCGACCTGCGGTAGCGCTCGGCGACCGACCGCTCGTGGTGCTCGTCGACGGCGCCCCGGCGCACCATGCCCGGCAGTGAGGCCAGGGAGATGTTCCGGTTGATGTCGTCGATCAGGTTCAGGCCGTACTGCTTGCGGTCCTCCGTGACGTACGCGAGGCCCGCCGCGACCGCCGCCGGCACCGTCTTCGTGCGTACGGCCCGCCCGCCCACCTCGACCGAACCCGCCACGTAAGCGCCGTAGCTGCGGCCGAAGACGGACATGGCGAGCTCCGTGCGGCCCGCGCCCATCAGGCCCGCGACGCCGACGATCTCGCCGCGCCGCACCGTCAGCGACACATCGTCCACGACCAGCCGCTCCTGGTCCACGGGGTGGCGCACGGTCCAGCCCTCGATGCGCAGGGCCGTCTCGCCCGCGTCGTCGCCCGCGTACACCGAACGCTCCGGGTAGCGGTGGTCGAGGTCCCGGCCGACCATGCCGCGGATGATCCGGTCCTCGCTCAACTCCGGCTCCGCGCCCGGCTGTTCGCGGACGGTGAGGGTCTCGATGGTCCGTCCGTCGCGCAGGATCGTGACCGAGTCGGCGACGGCCCGGATCTCGCCCAGCTTGTGCGAGATGACGATGCAGGCGATCCCCTGCGCGCGCAGCTCCAGGATCAGGTCGAGCAGCTTGGCGCTGTCCTCGTCGTTCAGCGCGGCCGTCGGCTCGTCCAGGATGAGCAGCTTCACCTCCTTCGCGAGGGCCTTCGCGATCTCCACCAACTGCTGCTTGCCGACGCCCAGTTCGCTCACCGGAGTCTGCGGCTTCTCCCGCAGTCCGACCCGCGCGAGGAGCTGCGCGGCCCGGCGGTTCGTGCCGTTCCAGTCGATGACGCCGCGCGTGGACTGCTCGTTGCCGAGGAAGATGTTCTCCGCGATCGACAAGTACGGGACGAGCGCCAGCTCCTGATGGATGATCACGATGCCGCGCCGTTCGCTGGCCCGGATGTCCCGGAACGCGACCGGCTCGCCCTCGAAGAGGATCTCGCCCTCGTAGCTTCCGTGCGGATGCACCCCGCTGAGGACCTTCATCAGCGTCGACTTGCCCGCGCCGTTCTCCCCGCAGACCGCGTGGATCTCCCCGGCCCGCACCGTCAGGTTGACGTCGCTGAGCGCCTTCACGCCCGGGAACGTCTTGGTGATCCCCGCCATCCGCAGGACCGGCGCCGGCCCCTCGGCCGCGCTCACCGGAGCTGCCCCGCCGTGAAGTACCCCTCGTCGACGAGGAGTTGCGTGTTCTTCCGGTCGATGCTCACCGGGTCGAGCAGGTACGACGGCACGGTCTTCACGCCGTTGTCGTAGTCCGAGGTGTTGTTGACCTCGACCTTCTTGCCCGTCAGTGCCGCGTCGCCCATCTGCACGGCCTGCTGGGCGAGCTTGCGGGTGTCCTTGAACACGGTCTGCGTCTGCTCGCCCCGGATGATCGACTTCACCGACGCCAGCTCCGCGTCCTGTCCCGTCACCACCGGCAGCGGCTGGCTCTTCGTGCCGTACCCCGCGCTCTGCAGCGCCGAGATGATGCCGATCGAGATCCCGTCGTAGGGCGAGAGCACCGCGTCCAGACGCTCCTGGCCGTAGCTCTTGGTGATGATGTCGTCCATGCGCTTCTGCGCCGTCTCACCGCTCCAGCGCAGCGTCGCCGCCTTCGCCATCGTGGTCTGCTGCGAACGGACCACGAGCCGGCCGGACTTCAGGTACGGCCGCAGCACGTCCATCGCGCCGTTCCAGAAGTACTTGGTGTTGTTGTCGTCCGGCGACCCGGCGAACAGCTCGATGCTGTGGCTCCTGCCGCCCTTGTCCGGCTCGCCCAACTCCAGCTTGTCCACGATGTATTGAGCCTGGAGGCGCCCGACCCGCTCGTTGTCGAACGACGCGTAGTAGTCGACCGACCCGGTGCCCATGATGAGCCGGTCGTACGAGATCACGGGGATGCCCGCCTCGTCCGCCTGCTCCAGGACGTCGGAGAGCGCCGAGCCGTCGATCGCGGCGACGACGAGCAGCCCGACACCCTTGGTGATCATGCTCTCGATCTGCGCGACCTGGTTCTCCACCTTGTCGTCGCCGTACTGCAGATCCGTCTTGTACCCGGCCTTGCGGAACTGCTTCGCCATGTTCTGCCCGTCGGCGATCCACCGTTCCGAGGACTTCGTGGGCATCGCCAGGCCGACGGTGACGCCCTCACCGCCCTCCGGCTTGTAGCGGCTGCCGCCCAGGGCCTCCTGGCCGCAGCCGGCCAGGGACAGGGCGAGCAGTCCGGCCACGGTCGCCGCGAGCGTCGCGCGGCGCGTGCGGGTGTGCATATCAGTCTCCTTCGGGTACGGGGAAGCGCCGCAGCTCGCCCGGGTCGCGCGAGCCGAGCGGCGACATCCCGCCGGCGGCGCCGTGCCGGGCGAGCAGGTCGAGGACGAGCCGGCCGCGCCGCACCCGCTCCCTGGCCGTGGCGAGCGCGGTCTCGCGCAGCTGCGCGCCGTACGGGTAGATGCCGGGCGACCTGCTGAGCCCGAACTTCAGATACAGCGGGGCGCCGCGCCGGATCAGCTCGGCCGCCTCGTACATCCGCACATAGCCGCCGAGGTCGTCCGGCGCCTCCACGTACAGGTCCATGGGGGCGCGGCTCTCCCGGCGGATCTCCGTGAAGTGCGCGGGAGTGAGGTCCGAGGGGACGTTCAGGGAGTCCGCGCCGAGCCGCTCGAAGACGCCGTACGCCGCCGGGTTGACCGGGCCGATCAGCGCGGACACCTTGAACGTGGTGTCGGCCGGGAGCACCCCGGCCGTGCGCATCCGGTGCAGCGTCCACAGCACGCCCTCGTCGGCGACGAGAAGGCAGCGTACGCCCAACTCCGTTGCCCGTACGGCGTCTTCGACGCACCCGGCGAGCGCGTCGTGCCCGCGCGCCCGCAGCCCCGCGCCGCCCGAGTCGGTACGCGTGGACGCGCCGGTGTCCCAGGTGCCGCGCGGGCCGGTGAACAGGCACAGCTCGATGTCCCGCTCGGCGCAGGACTCCACCATCTCCGTGATCTCGGCGTCGGTGAGCATCCAGATGCCGCTGCCCTGACTGATCCGGTGCACCGGCACGTCGAGCCGCGCGCTCTCCTTCAGCACCGTGGCGAGCGCCTCGGGCCCTTCGACCGAGGGGATCTCCGTACGCCACGTCCCGCCGTCGGGGAACGTGTGCGGTGAGGCGTCCGCGGGGTCGAGCGCGGGGGAGGGGTGCCCGATGCGGTCGAGGGCGGCGAGGCCGGGGCGGCGGGGGAGGGTGCGGGAGGTGTCGGTCATGGGGCTCCTTGTTCTGCTGTTCCGGTTGTGCCGAGCCGGCCCTTCTGCCGGGTCCTGCCACGACGTGCGCCTCACGGGACGATCAGCACCTTGCCGACCTCCGAACTCCCGCTGCCCACCAGGGCGATGGCCCGGTCGAAGGCGTCCAGCGGGAACTCGTGCGTGACGAGCGCGGCGGGCGCGAGCAGGCCGAGGGAGAACGCACGGACCGCCTCGGACCACGCCGCCGAGGACGCGCCGAACACACTGCGCACCTCCAGCTGGCTCACCGACAGATGCACCGGGTCGATGCCCTCCGCGCCCGGCGTGAACATCCCGGTGAGCACCACTCGCCCACCGCGCCGGGCGAGGCGGCAGGACGCGGCGGCGGTGGACGGCGCGCCCGCGGTCTCCACCACCAGGTCGAACCGCCCCTCCAGGCCGGCGGCCTCCTTCGGGGTGTACGCCGCGCCCGCGCCGAGGCCGAGCGCCTGCTCGCCGCGGGCCGCCCGCGGGTCGACCACCGCCAGCTCGCCCGGCGACGACGCGGCGAGCAGCTGGACGGCGAGCAGGCCGAGGGTGCCGGCCCCGACGACGGCGATGCGGTCGCCGGGGGTGGGCCTGCCCGCCCGTACCGCCGCAGCCACCACGGCCGCCGGTTCGAGGAGGGCCGCGGCCTTCAGGTCGGCGTCGTCCGGCAGGAGGTGCAACAGCCTTGCGGGGACGACGAGTCGGTCGGCGAACGCGCCGGGCTCGGTGAAGCCGGTCTCCGCGTACCCGCCCTCGCACAGGTTCGTCTCGCCGCACCGGCAGCGCGTGCAGGAGCCGCAGGCGCGGAAGCCCTCGGCGACCGTGCGCCGCCCGACGAGCCCGCCGTCCACGCCCGCGCCGACCGCCTCGACCGTGCCGGACCACTCGTGGCCCGGCACGACCGGGTAGCGGACGTACGCGGGGTCGCGGTGGCCGTCGTACAGCTCGCGGTCGCTCATGCAGATCCCGGCCGCCGCGACCCGCACCCGCACCTCGCCGGGGCCCGGCTCGGGCACGGGGCCGGTGACGAGGCGGTGCACGCCGGGACGCTCGACCACGACGGAACGGCTCGTGGTCACTTGGGCTTCCTCCGCTCCCAGCCGTCCGCCCACAGGTCGAACCGGGCCTGCTGCTGCGGGAACTCGGCCGCCGCGTCCACGTCGAACTCGACGCCGAGGCCCGGCGCGTGCGACACCTCGAAGCAGCCCGTCTCCGGGTCGACCGCGGGCGCGCCGCGCACCACCTTCTTGATCTCCGCGTCGGCGAAGTCGTTGAAGTGCTCCAGAATCTTGAAGTTCGGGGTGCAGGCGGCGAGTTGGAGGGAGGCCGCGGTGAGCACGGAGCCGCCGACGTTGTGCGGGGCCACCAGCATGTAGTGCGTCTCGGCGGTCGCGGCGAGCTTGCGGCTCTCCAGAATGCCGCCGATGTGCCCGACGTCGGGCTGGATGATGTCGACGGACTGGTCCTCGAACAGCTCGCGGAACTCGATCCGGTCGTGGATGCGCTCACCCGTCGCCACCGGCAGGTCGACCCGCTCGGCGACCTTCCGCAGCGCCTTCAGGTTCTCCGGCGGCACCGGCTCCTCCAGCCACGCCGGATTGAACGGGGCGAGCTCCCGCGCGAGCCGTACGGCCGTGGCGGGGCTGAACCGGCCGTGCATCTCCAGCATCAGCTCGGTGTCCGGCCCGATCGCGTCCCGTACGGCCTCGATCAGGGAGACCGCGTACCGGGACTGCTCCGCGTCCAGCTCGAAGTGGCCGGTCCCGAACGGGTCGATCTTCAGGGCCCGGTAGCCGCGCGCCACGACCTCCTGCGCCGCCTTGTGGTACGCCTCCGGGGTGCGCTCCGTCGTGTACCAGCCGTTGGCGTACGCCTTGACGCGGTCGGTGACCTTGCCGCCGAGGAGCTGCCAGACGGGCACGCCGAGCGCCTTGCCCTTGATGTCCCAGCAGGCCATTTCGACCACGGCGATGCCGGACATCACGATCTCGCCCGCCCGCCCGTAGTCCCCGTACTTCATGCGGCGGACCAGGTCCTCGACGGCGAACGGGTCCGAGCCGGCGATGTGGTTGGCCTCGGCCTCCCGCAGATAGCCGACCAGGGCGTCGGTGTGGCCCAGCATCCGGGTCTCGCCGACACCCGTCAGGCCCTCGTCGGTGTGGACGAGCACATAGGTCAGATTGCGCCAGGGGGTTCCCACGACATGAGTGCTGATTCCGGTGATGCGCAAGGCAGTTGCCCTCTCGCGTGTTCGGTATTTCGTCAGTCGTTCGAGATGGTGGCGTGAACGTAAACAGCCCCTCCGAGGGGTGTCAATGGGTTGCGCAGAGTGGGATCGTCGACCAGGCGCGGGCCGCACGCCGTCGGGGCGGGGTGGAACGCCGATGGGGCGTGCGGGACGATTGCCCGCCGAACTCACCTGTGCTTAGCCTGTGTTCGTGATACCGGCAATGCGCCGGGGTTTCGAACGTGACTGAGGGGTGGGTGAGCGGACATGGGCCGACTCGTGCCGGCGGTGACCCGGGCGCTGGACATCATGGAACTCTTCCTGGAGGGCGACGGCACGCTCTCCGCGCCCGACATCGTGCGCAAACTGGGCCTGCCCCGCACGACGGTGCACGAACTCGTCACCACCCTCGCGGCCCGCTCCTACCTCGTGCCCGTCCCCGAGCAGCCCGGCCGCTACCGCCTCGGCGTGCGCAACCACCAGCTCGGCAGCCGGTACGCGGAGAAGCTCGACCTGGCCGCCGAGGGCCGCCGCGTCGCCCAGGAGGTCGCCGAGACCTGCGACGAGACGGTGCACGTGGCGATCCTGGAGGACGTCGACGTCATCTATATCGCCAAGGTCGACTCCACCCACGCCGTCCGCATGGTCTCCGCCAACGGCCGCCGTCTGCCCGCCCACTGCACGTCCGTCGGCAAGATGCTGCTCGCCTCGCTGCCCGAGGACGAGCTGGACGCCCGCCTGGAGGAGTGCGAGGAGCTGATCGCCCTCACCCCGAACAGCATCACCGGCTTCGACGAGCTGCGCGAGGAGCTCGCGACCGTACGGACCATGGGCATAGCCGTCGAGCACCGCGAGGCGAACCCCGACGTGAGCTGTGTCGCCGCGCCCGTGCGCGACGCCTCCGGCGAGGTCGTCGCCGCCCTGTCCATCTCCGTGCCGATGGTCCGCTGGAGCGAGGACCGCGAGCGCGAACTGACCGAACTGGCCGCCAAGGGGGCCGGCGACCTCTCCGTCAGCCTCGGCCACCGGGGCGCCTGGTGAGGGCCGAGCTCGCGGTCCGCGCCGAGGCCGAGCTCGGCGAGGGCCCCACTTGGGACGCGGCCGCCGGTCGGCTGATCTGGGTGGACATCCTCAACTCCCGCGTCCACACGCACGATCCGGCCACGGGGCGCGCCACGGTCCTCGCCGCCGAACAGCACGTCGGCGCCGCCAAACCCCGCGCCGCAGGCGGCCTCGTCCTCAACCTCCGCGACGGAGTGGGCTGTTACGACGCCGACGGCGCGTTCTCCTGGCTGCACCACGACCCGGTCGCAGGGCGCCGCGGCAACGACGCCGCCGTCGCCCCCGACGGCACGCTGTGGGCGGGCACCATGCGGTACGACGAGAGCCCCGGCGGCGGCACGCTCACCCGCATCGCGGCCGACGGCGACGCGACCGTCCTCCTCGACGACGTGACGGTCAGCAACGGCACCGGCTGGTCCCCCGACGGCGCCCTCACGTACTACGTCGACAGCCCCACCCGCCGCATCGACGTCCTCCGCGCCGACGGCCAACACATCCTGGAACGCCGGGAGTTGGCGACGATCGAGCCCGGCGCGGGCTTCCCCGACGGGCTCACCGTCGACGCCGACGGCTGCGTCTGGGTCGCCCTCTGGGACGGCGCCCAACTCCGCCGCTACACCCCGGACGGCCGCCTCGACCGCACCGTCCGCCTCCCCGTCGCCCGCCCCACCGCCTGCGCCTTCGGCGGCCCCGCACTGCGCGACCTGTACGTCACCACGGCCCGCGTCGGCCTCGACCACCCGCACCCGCTCGCCGGGTCCGTCCTGGTCGTCCCGGACGCGGGGCAGGGCGTGCCGGGCGTACCGTTCGCGGGCTGACCGCAGCCCACGCCGTACGGGGCCCGCCCACGCCGACCGGCGCGTGAACGGGCCCCGCAGGTGAGGGAGTCGCCCTACTCGCCCGGCGACTCCAGCGTGCCGTCCACCCGGCGCGGCACCCCGTACGGATTGGCGTCCAGGAGCGGGGCGGGCAGCAGCGCCTCCGGCACGTCCTGATAGGCGACCGGCCGCAGGAACCGGTCGACGGCCAGCGAGCCGACCGACGTGGTCCGGCTGTCCGACGTCGCCGGGAAGGGGCCGCCGTGCACCATCGCATGCCCGACCTCCACCCCCGTCGGCCAGCCGTTGAACAGGACGCGGCCCGCGAGGCGTTCGAGCAGCGGAAGGAGTGCGCGGGCCTGAGGCAGGTCGGCGTCGGCGGTGTGCACGGTCGCCGTCAACTGCCCTTCCAAGGACCGCAGCACCTCGGCCACCTCGTCCAGATCCCGGCAGCGCACGACGAGTCCGGCCGAACCGAACATCTCCCGCTGCAGCTCCGGGTCGGCCCGGAACACGTCACCGTCCACCGACATCAGCACCGCCTGCCCGGGACTCGCCGATCCGGCCGCCGCCCCGCGCGCACGCACCCGCACACCCGGGCGGGACGCGACCGCCTCGACCTCGCGGTGGTAGGCCTGCGCGATGCCGGGCGTCAGCATCGTCGCCCCGACATGCTCCCGGACCGCCGTGCCCGCCGCCTCCTCGAACGCGTCGAGGTCCGGGCCCGCCACACCGATCAACAGCCCCGGGTTGGTGCAGAACTGGCCCGCGCCGAGCGTCAGCGACCCCACGAACGCCGCCGCGAGCTCCCGCGCCCGCTCGGCCAGCGCACCCGGAAGCAGCACCACCGGGTTGACGCTGCTCATCTCCGCGTACACCGGGATCGGCCGCGGCCGCTCCGACGCCGCGCGGAGCACCGCGAGACCGGCCGCCCGCGAACCGGTGAACCCGACCGCCCGAATGTGCGGATCGGTCACCAACTGCGCGCCCACGACCGGCCCTTCGCCGACGAGCAGCGAGAACACCCCGTCCGGCATCCCCGTCTCCACGACGGCCGCCCGCACCGCCCGCGCGGCCAGCTCCGACGTGCCGAGATGCGCGTCGTGCGCCTTCACCACCACCGGACAGCCCGCCGCGAGCGCCGCGGCCGTGTCGCCGCCGAGCACCGAGAACGCCAGCGGGAAGTTGCTCGCCCCGAACACGGCCACCGGCCCCAGCGGCACCCGCCGCTGCCGCAGATCCGGGCGCGGCAGCGGCGCACGGTCCGGCAGCGCCGGGTCGATCCGCGCCCCGTGCAGCCCGCCGTCCCGCAGGACCTGCGCGAACAGCCTCAACTGCCCCGTCGTACGGCCCACTTCACCGGTCAGCCGGGCCGTCGGCAGCGCCGTCTCCAGATGGGCGCGGGCCACCAGCTCCTCCGTCGCCCCGGCCAGCTGGTCCGCGACGCGCTCCAGGAAGCGGGCCCGCTGCTCCGGCTCGGTCGCCCGGTACGCGTCGAAGGCCTCCTCCGCCAGCGCGCAGGCCCGCGCCACCTCCTCCTTCCCGGCGGCGCGGTACGGCGGGTCGAGCTCGGCGCCGGTCCGCGGGTCGCGGGAGCGCAGCACCGGCCCCTCGCCGACGACCCGCTCGGCCCCGAGGAACAGGGCCCCCTCCAGAGCTGCGGTTGCGGTCACTTCGGTCCTTCCGTCGTACGGGTACGGGATGTTCGGTCGGTTCCGCCGCTCACGGCGCTGCCGGTGCGGGCAGCTTCGCGATCAGTGCGCGCAGCTCGTCCAGCTCGCCGTCCGTCAGATCGGTCAGCGGCGCGCGCACCGGCCCCGCCGGGTGCCCGACGGCCGTCATCCCGGCCTTCACGATGCTCACCGCGTACCCGGCCCGTCGGTTGCGGATCTCCGTGTACGGCAGCACGAACTCGTTCAGATACGTGCGCACCGCGGCGTGGTCCCGGCCGCGCACCGCCGCGTAGAAGTCCAGGGCGAACTCCGGCAGGAAGTTGAAGATCGCCGACGAGTAGGTGGTGACGCCGAGTTCGAGGTACGGCAGCGCGTACGTCTCGGCCGTGGGCAGGCCCCCGACGTAGGTGAGGCGCTCGCCCAGGCGTGCGTAGATCCGCGTCATCGCGTCGATGTCGCCGATGCCGTCCTTGTAGCCGATCAGGTTCGGGCACGTCTCGGCGACCCGTTCGAGCGTCTCGGCGCTGTACGCGGCGTTGGCCCGCCCGTACACGACGACGCCGAGCGACGTCGACCGGCACACCGCCTCCACGTGCCGGGCCAGCCCCTCCTGCCCGGCCTCCGTGAGGTACGGCGGGAACAGCAGCACGCCGTCGGCCCCGGCCCGCTCGGCGGCCTGCGCGTACGCGATCGCGGTGCGCGTCCCGTACCCGGCGGGCGCGAGGATCGGCGTGCCGGCGGGGGCGGCGGCCACGGCAGCGGCGACGACCCGCTCGGTCTCGTCGGCGGTCAGCGAGAAGAACTCGCCGGTGCCGCCCGCGGCGAACAGGCCGCCCACCTCGTGGCCGGACAGCCGCTCGATGTGCGCCCGGTACCCGGCCTCATCGAACTCGCCCGCGGCGTCGAAGTGCGTGACGGGGAACGACAACAGACCGGAGCCGATACGCGAGGCGAGCTCCGCCGGGGTGAACTCCGCCGGGGTGGACGAGGACGAGGTCATGGTGCTGCTCCTGTTGCGGGAGGGGTGTTGGAGGGGTGTGGAGGGGGTTGAGGGGGTTGAGGGGTTCTACGGGGCAGGGCGAGTGCTTCCGGGAGGGGGCTCAGGGGCGGGTGCCGACCTCGTGCGTGGCCTGCGTCCACGCGCGGGCCTGCTCGCTGAGGGTGATGCCGAGGCCGGGCCGGGCGGAGACGTGCATCCGGCCGCCGCTGATGGCGAGCCGCTCCTCGAACAGCGGCTCCAGCCAGTCGAAGTGCTCGACCCACGGCTCGATCGGGTACGCGGCCGCCAGATGCAGATGGATCTCCATCGCGAAGTGCGGGGCCAGCTGCAGCTGTTGGTGCTCGGCGAGCGCGGCCAGCTTCAGGAACTGCGTGATCCCGCCGATCCGCGGCGCGTCCGGCTGGATCACGTCGGCGGCGCCCTGCCGGATCAGCTCCCAGTGCTCGGCGACGCTCGCCAGCATCTCGCCGGTCGCCACCGGGGTGTCCAGCGAGGCGGCGAGCGCGGCATGCCCCTGCGCGTCGTACGCGTCGAGGGGCTCCTCGATCCACACCAGGCCGAACTCCTCCAGGGCGCGGCCCATGCGCTGCGCGGTCGGCCGGTCCCACTGCTGGTTGGCGTCGACCATCAGCGGCACGTCGTCGCCGATCCGCTCCCGTACGGCCGCGAGCCGGCGCAGGTCCTGCCTGCCGTCCGGGTGCCCGACCTTGATCTTGACGCCGCCGATGCCGCTGGCGAGGGACGCCTCGGCGTTGTCGAGGACCTGCTCGGTCGGCGTGTGCAGGAACCCGCCGGAGGTGTTGTAGCAGCGCACCGAGTCCCGGTGCGCGCCGAGCAGCTTCGCGAGCGGCAGCCCGGCCCGCCTGGCCTTGAGGTCCCACAGGGCGACGTCGTACGCGGCGATCGCCTGTGTCGCCAGACCGCTGCGGCCGACGGAGGCGCCCGCCCACACGAGCTTCGTCCAGATCCTGCCGATGTCGCTGGGGTCCTCGCCGAGCAGGTCCCCGGAGATCTCCTTGGCGTGCGCGAACTGGCCGGGCCCGCCGGCCCGCTTGGAGTAGCTGAAGCCGATGCCCCGGTGGCCCTCGGCGGTCTCCAACTCGACGAACAGGAACGCCACTTCGGTCATCGGCCGCTGCCGCCCGGTGAGAACCTTCGCGTCGCTGACCGGGGTGGCGAGGGGCAGGGCGACCGAGGAGAGCCTGATCCACGCGATCGTGTCGAGCGTCGCCTCGCCCGTACGGGGCCCGGCCTGGGCGGTCGTCTGCGTCATCGTCACCACTTCGCTTCGAGCCCTGTGGGCGGGCGTTGCTTCACTCCGGCCCTTCGACGCTAAGGTCGGGGATTGATCCACGTCCAACATTGTTTTTGGATCGACGGATACAGACAGAGCATCAATGAATCAATGACCATCGCTTGGGAGCGGGCCGTGTTCACGCTGCAGCAACTGGTGAGTTTCGTGGCCGTGGCGGAGGAACTGCACTTCACGCGGGCCGCGGAGCGGCTGCGGATGACGCAGCCGCCACTGAGCCGGCAGATCCAGCTCCTGGAGCACGAGCTCGGCGTCTCCCTCCTCGACCGCACCAACCGCTCGGTGCGGCTCACGCCCGCCGGGCGGGCCTTCCTCAACGAGGCGCGGCGCATCCTCCGCCAGGCCGACTCGGCGGCGCTCGCCGCGCGCCAGGTGTCCACCGGCGAGGCCGGGGCGATCGCGATCGGCTTCACGGCGGCCAGCGCGTACCGCTCGCTCGGCACGCTCCTCGACGTGGCCCGCTCGGCGACGCCCGGCGCGGAACTCGTGCTGCGGGAACTGGTCTCCCGCGACCAGCTGGAGGCGATCGCCGAGGGCTCCCTCGACCTGGGCATGATCCGGCCGTCCAGTACGGGGCCCGACCTGGAGACCCGTCCCGCGATGCGCGAGGGGCTGCTCGCGGCGGTGCCGCACGAGCATGAACTCGCCGCGGGGGAGGGGCCGTTGAGGGTGCGGGACTTCGACGGCCAGCAGATGCTGATGTACTCCCCTGTCGAGGCCCGCTACTTCCACGAACTCCTCGTCAGTGTCTTCCGCGCGGCCCGGGTCACGCCGGTCTTCACGCAGTACCTCAGCCAGGTCCACAGCCTCCTCGCGATGGCCAACGCGGGCTGGGGCATCGCCCTGGTCCCCGAGGCGGCGGCGCAGATGCGGTTCCCGGGAATCCGGTTCCGGGAACTGGACCTCGTGGACCCGGAACCGGTGGAGCTGCACTTGGTGTGGCGCAGGACGAACGACAACCCGGCGTTGCACGCGTTGCTGCGCGAGCTGTAGAAGCCTGGCCCCACGCCCCCGCAAGGCTGCGCCGCTGTTCGTTCGTCCGCGGCTTTCGTCGTGGCCGCTCGCGCAGTTCCCCGCGCCCCTGACAAACCAGGCCCTCCGGCGTTCGAGGAGCGGGGTTCGGGGCGGAGCCCCGGGAAGGGGCGCGGGGAACTGCGCGACCGGCCACCGCGGCGCGGCAGACGAACTACCAACGGGGCCAGGAGCGGAGCCCGGGGGAGGGGACACCGGTACGTTCAGGTGGATGAGACGCTTCGAGGATCACGGAGTCCTGATCACCGCCGCAGCCCGAGGCATCGGCGCCGCGACAGCCCACCGCCTCACGGAGGAAGGCGCCGCAGTCCTCCTCACCGACGCGGACGGCGCAGCCGTCGACCGCACGGCGGCCGCCCTGCGCGAACAGGGCGCCACCGCCCACGCGTTGACCTGCGACGTGGCCTCCCGTACGGACGTGCACGCCGCCGTCGACCGAGCCGTCGGCCTCTTCGGCCGTCTCGACGTGCTCGTCAACATCGCCGCCTCCTGCACCCCCGACGCACCCCGCTTCGAGGACGAGCCCGACGAGACCTGGCAGCACGACCTCGACATCACCCTGAACGGCGCCTTCCGCTGCGCCCGGGCGGCCCTCCCGCACCTGGAGGCGTCCGGGCGCGGAGCGATCGTCAGCGTCGGCTCGGTCAACGGCGAGGTCTCCTTCGGCAATCACGCCTACAGCGCCGCCAAGGCCGGCCTCGCCTCCCTCACCCGTACCCTCGCCGACCACGCGGGCCCCCGAGGCGTACGCGTCAACCTCGTGGAGCCCGGCACCGTACGCACCTCCGCGTGGGCGGGGCGGGAGGACCGGCTCGAAGAGGTGCGGCGGCTCTACCCGCTCGGCCGGGTCGGCGAACCCGAGGACATCGCCGCAGCCGTCGCCTTCCTCGCCTCCCGGGACGCGTCCTGGATCACCGGCACGACCCTGCGCGTCGACGGCGGACTCCTCGGCGTGAACACGGTGTTCCGCAGCCCGCGCGAGCCGTGACGGCGCGAGGGGGAGCGAAAATCCTCCCGGCCGTACGCAGAACCCGTCCCCGCGACACCCCTCATACCCTCAGACCCTCACCAGCCAAGGAAAGGCACCGCGCCATGAGCGATCTCCTCGACGTGACCGTGGACCAGGGCACCGCCTTGCTCACCCTGAACGACCCCGGACGCCGCAACATCATCTCGGGCGCGCTCGTCGACGACGTCTGCACCGCGTTCGACAACCTGGAGGCCGACCCGGCCGTCACCGCCGTCGTCATCACCGGCGCGGGCAGCGCGTTCTGCGCCGGGGCCGACCTCGCCGACCTGCTCGCCGCGGCCGACGGCGACTCCGCGGGCGTACGCCGCGTCTACGACGGCTTCCTGCGCGTGGCCCGTTCCCCGCTGCCGACCGTGGCGGCGGTCAACGGCCCGGCGGTGGGCGCCGGTTTCAATCTCGCCCTCGCCTGCGACGTGCGCCTCGCGGGGGCCTCCGCCTGGTTCGACACCCGGTTCCTGAAGATCGGGCTGCACCCGGGCGGCGGCCACACCTGGATGCTGCACCGTCTCGTCGGCCCGCAGACGGCCGCCGCCCTCGTCCTCTTCGGTGAACGGCTCGACGGCGCCGCCGCCGCGGCGGCGGGGCTCGTCCTGCGCTGCGTCCCGGACGACGAACTCCTCACCGCGGCCCTGCAGTTGGCGGGCCGTACGCAAGGCGTCGACCCGGAGCTGGTGCGCCGTACGAAGCAGACGCTGCGCACCGCGGGTGACGGCCGGAGCCACGACGACGTCCTGGCCGACGAGACCCGCGAGCAGCTGTGGTCCCTCGGCCTGCCGGACACCCGCGAGCGCCTCGACGCCTTCCGCAAGGGGCTCGGCGGCTGAGGGCGGCGGGGGAGGCGGCGCGCGGCGCACCCGAGTGTGTTCCGGGCGCCGCCTCCTGCTAACTTCTACAGTGTTGTAGAAGTAAGTGAGTCGACCGAGCCACGGAGTCCGTCATGGCCCTCTGGGACCGCATCAAGGAGTCCGCATCGCAGATGCAGACCCAACTCAACGCCAAGAAGAACGACTTGAAGAGCGGCGCCTTCCGCGACGCCTCGATGGCCATGTGCGCCCTCGTCGCCGCCGCCGACGGCAGCATCGACCCGAGCGAGCGCCGCAAGGTCGCCCAACTCATCGCCACCAACGACGTGTTGGCGAACTTCCCGGCCGACGACCTGCAGCGCCGCTTCGACGCCAACTGCGACAAGCTGGCCGCCGACTTCGACTTCGGCAAGGTCAGCGTCCTCCAGGAGGTCGCCAAGGCGAAGAAGAAGCCCGCCGAGGCGCGCGCCGTGATCCAGATCGGCATCGTCATCGGCGGCGCGGACGGCGACTTCGACAAGGACGAGCGCCAGGTCGTACGCGACGCCTGCTACGCCCTCGACCTGCCGCCCCACGAGTTCGACCTCTGACCGCAGAACCGGGACCCGTCAAGGCCCGTCCAGGGCCGACGGGGCTCGTCGGGGACGGGGCTCGTCGGGGACGGGTCAGTGCTCCGGCCGGTCGTCGGCGGCGCCCTCGGTGGTGCCGCCGGTGTCGTCCGCCGCCTCGCCGAGCAGGGCGCGGATCAGCTGTTCGTCGTCCGGGCCGAGGGCGGTGACGAAGCTGGCGAGGACGGCCTCGCGGTCGGTCTCGCCGTCCAGGACCTTCCGCATCCGCAGCGCCGCGAGGCTCGCCTCGTCGGCGGCGGGCTCCCACAGGAAGGATCGGCCCTCGCGCCGCCGGGTCACGGCGCCCTTGGCGAGGAGGCGGGTGAGGATCGTCATGACGGTGGTGTACGCCAGGCCGGCGCCGAGGCGCTCCTGCACCCAGCCGGCGTTCACGGGGCCGCCGGCCGCGCGCAGCGCCCCGAGGACCTGCCCCTCCAACTCGCCCTGCCCGCGCCGCCGCCGCGATGCGGGCCCGTCACCCCGGTCACGCACCATGGCCCACTCCTCTCTACCGCGGGCCCCATCGTACTGACCGCCCACCGCCCCCTTCCCCGGCCGGGGCAAGCCCACGCCCACCAACCGCGACCAGCGGCTCTACGCCGAGACGACCCCGGCCGGGGCCCCGGACCGACGGCTCAGGCCCCGCCGCCGCCCCCTCCTCGCATCCGTTCCGCGACCCCCCTCCGCAGCTCCGCGAACTCCTCGCTCGTCCGCAGCTCGCCCGCCGCAGCGGCGCGGGGCAGGTCGACCCGCACCTCGTCGACGATCCGGCCCGGGTCGGCCGCCATGATCAGGACGCGGGAGCCGAGCAGTGCCGCCTCCTCCGCGGAGTGGGTGACGAAGACCACCGTCGTACGGGACTCGGCCGCGAGGGCGCGTACCTCCTCCTGCAGGCGTTCCCGTGTGAGCGCGTCGAGCGCGGCGAAGGGCTCGTCCATCAGGAGCACCCGGGGTTCCGTGGCGAGCGCGCGGGCGATGGCCACCCGTTGCTGCTGTCCGCCCGACAGCTCCCACACCCGCCGCCGCGCGGTCCCCGGCAGCCCGACCCGTTCGAGGAGTGCCGCGACCCGTGCCGCCCGCTCGGCCCGCGGCACGCCCCTGCGGGCGAGCGCGAACGCGATGTTCCCGCCGACGGTGCGCCACGGGAACAGCCGCGGCTGCTGGAACACCACCCCGAGCCGTTCCCGTACGTCGACCGCCCCCGCAGCCGGCCGCTCGAACCCGGCGACCGTCCGCAGCAGCGTCGACTTGCCGCACCCCGAAGGCCCGACAAGGACCACGAACTCGCCCTCGGCGACAGCTAGTTGAACATCCCGTACGGCCGTCACGGGCGCCCGCGTCGTCCCGTACCGCACGGTCACCCCGTCGAGGGAGATCACCGGCGCACCCGTTCCCGCCCCCGACGCCCCGGCGCCTTCCGCGCGCACCGTCGTCTCACTTCGCAGCATCGGCCAGCTCCCGCACCGCGAGGGCCGAGCGGAGCGCGTCCTGCGACGGCACCGCGTCGACGGCCTTCTGGTCCTTGAGGAAACGCGCCGCGTCGTGCAGATGCGCGGCCAGCTTCCCGGGGCGGCCGGGCGTACCGAGATGCTCGGGCCCGCGCTGCTCGTCCGCCGTGAGGAGCACCAACTGCGACAGCTGCCGCTTAGCCTGTGCCGGGCTCACGTTCAGCTCGGCGGCGATGGCGGCCGCCGCCTTGTCGGGGTCCTTCCTGGCCAGCCGTACTGCCCGGTCCTGCGCCCGCAGCCACGCCGTCACGATGTCCGGGTGCTTCGCCGCGAACGCGTCGGTCACCACGCCCAGGTCGGCGGTGGGCCGGCCCGCCTCGGCGACGTCACGGCTGGTCGTCAGCGTACGGCCGTCCTTCGCGAGCTCGTCGAGCGTCGGCGTCCACACGTACGCGGCGTCCACGTCCCCGCGCTGCCAGGCCGACAGCACGTCCTGCGGCTGCAGGTCGACGAGGCGTACGTCGCCCGCGCCGAGGCCCGCCGACTCCAGGGCGGCGAGCAGCGAGTAGTGGGCGGTCGAACCGAAGGGCGTGGCCACCTTGCGGCCCTTCAGCTGCTTCACGGACCTGATGCCCTTCTTCGCCACCAGCGCCTCGTTGTCCCCGATCACGTCATGGATCCACGCGACCTTGTACGGGATGTCGAGCGGCTCGGACAGGCCCTTGGTGACGGGGCTGGAGCCGGCGAGGGCCACGTCGACGGCGCCGGAGATCACGGCCGTGTTGACGTCGGCCCCCGAGTCGAACCGCACCCACCGCACGTCCGCGTCCGGCACGGCCTTCTCCAGCAGCCGCTGATGCTTCACGACCAGGTCGGCGTTGGGTATCGCCTGGTACGCGATCCGCACCTGGACCCTGCCCCCGGCCCCGGACGCGTCGGGCGCGCCCGTGCCGCAGGCCGTCGCGGTGAGCGTGAGGGCGGCGGCAGTGCCGAGACCGAGCCCGCGCAGAACGGTACGGCGCGAGGGGGAGGGACGGGACATGACGTACTCCGAGAGAGAAGGGTAAGGGTCAGGAGGTGGGGACAACTGCAGGTCTGCGGCAAGGAATTGAGGGTGTGTCATGTGCGGCCGCGCCAGGGGACCGTCGCGCGTTCGAGCGCTCTGAGCGTGGCGTCGAGGACGATCCCCGACAGGCCGATGGCCAGGATTCCGGCGATGACGAGCGCCGTCTGGTTGTAGCGCTGGGCGTCCCGGATCAGGCCGCCGATGCCGGGCACGCCGTTCACGGTCTCGGCGGCGACCACGGAGGTGTACGCGACGCCGACCGCGATCCGGACGCCGGTGAGGATCTCCGGCAGCGCCGCCGGCAGCCGCACCGCGAACAGCAGCGACAGCGGACCGCCGCCGAGGCTCCGCGCCGCCTCCACCAGGTCGCCGGGGACCGTGCGGACGGCGGCGGCCGTGGCGGCCGCGATCGGCGGCAGCGCGGCGATCACAAGCAGCCAGATCTTCGGCGACTCGTCGATCCCGAACCAGATGACGAGCAGCGACAGATACGCGAGCGGAGGCAGCGTCCGCAGGAACGTGACCGCCGGTTCGAGTACCACCGCCACCGGCTTCACCACCCCGATCACGAGCCCGAGCGGCACCCCGACGAGCACCGCGTACCCGGTGCCGACACCGATCCGCCGCAGGCTCACGCCCAGGTGCTCGGCCAGCAGATAGCCGCTGTGCCCGCGCACCCCGTCGTGCACCGTCGACGCCTCCACGAACGCCCGCCACACGTCACCGGGCGACGGCACCAGCACCCGCGGCCACCACCCGGCGACCACGACCAGCTGCCACAGGCCGAGCAGCACGAGCAGCGCCACGGCCCGCAACGCCACCCAACGAAGCCCGGACAAACGGGAGTTGGACCTCTCGGCGGAGGGCGCGGCGGTGCTCGCCCAGGTACCGGAATCCGCAGCCGCCACACTCATCGGGCGCCCCCGGCGGCAGTGACGGACCCCTCGCCGGTTGCGGACCCCTCGGCGGCCACGAGGGCCCCCAGCCGTGGTGCGACCTCCTCGCCGACGCGGAACGCCTCCTCCAGGTGCGGATAGCCGGAGAGCACGAACTCGTCGACGCCCAGCGCCCGGTACTCGTGCAGCCGCTGCGCCACCTCGTCGTGCGAGCCCACGAGCGCCGTGCCCGCACCCTCCCTGACCAGGCCGATCCCCGCCCACAGGTTGGGCGCCACGGTCAGCCGCGCCGCGTCGGCCGCCCCGCCGTGAAGTGCCGTCATGCGGGCCTGCCCGGTGGAGTCCATGCGCGCGAACCGCTCCTGACTGGCCCGTACGGCCTCCGGGTCCAGGCCGCGCAGGATGCGGTCGGCCTCCGCCCATGCCTCCTCGGCGGTGTCGCGGCTTATGACGTGCAGCCGAAGTCCGAAGCGCAGCGCGGGATTTCGGCCGCGCAGCCGCCCGATCCGCTCGGCGATCGCGGCGGGCGGCTCGCCCTACAACAGCTGTACGTCCGCCCGCCGCACCGCCACGTCCTCGGCGGCCGGGGAGGCCCCGCCGAAGTACAGCGGCACGGGATGCCCGGTCGCCGGATCGGTCAACTGGGCGCCGTCCAGGCGGAGATGGGCACCTTCGTGGTCGACCCGCTCGCCGTGCAGCAGGGCCCGGAGTACGGCCATGACCTCGTCGGTGCGCGCGTACCGCTCGTCGTGCGCCAACTGGTCGCCGTACGCCCGCTGTTCGGCCGGGTCGCCGCCCGTGACGACGTTGAGGCGCAGCCGCCCTCCGCTGAACCTCCGGAAGGCGTCGGCCTGTTGGGCGAGCAGCGTGGGACTGGCGAAGCCGGTACGGAACGCCACCAGGAACTCGATGCGCTCGGTGAACTGGGACAGCGCCGAGGTGACGATCCACGGATCGACGCAGCCGAGTCCGACGGGCGTCAACAGCGAGGTGAACCCGGCGTGTTCGGCGGCCTTCGCGACCTGCGCGAGATAGCCGATGTCGGCCGGGCGACGGGTGGCGGCACCGGTTCTGGCCTGCACGGACGTGACCCCGCCCGGGTCACGACCGTCACCGCCGGTGGGCAGGAACCAGTGCAGCAGAGGCGGTGGGGTGGACATGCGGAGACCTCACGGTGAGAAGGAAGCGCGCAGGGGAGGGCGGACGGCGGCGACGCAGGCGCACGTACGCAGGGGTGTACGCGGCAACGGGAGGCGCGCGACTCGTCGTACGGAACCAGTGCGGCAAGCGTCAACCAGCCCCTGCACGGCAGGAGTTGGGTAAGGAGAAGGAAGGGGGGCCTACGGCCTCAAGAGGCGGCCGGGTGGCTGCGGCAGGCGACGCGAGGCGTCAGCGAGGCATCAGAGAGGCGTCAGCAACAGGCCGTGCGGGCCCCGGAACCGGGCCGACACAGCATCGTCGAGACACGCAGCAGATCCACGTGACGACGCGACACCAGACGGGCAGACATGCGTCGCATCCTCGCCGGTGAACGCGCCCCACCACAACCGGCATCCGCATGCCGGACAGGACGGTATCGGATTCCGGGACGCGGTATTCCGCGACCGGTCCTTTCCGGGAACAGGGAAGTGCCCCGGACCGGTGGTCGGTCCAGGGCACTCGGGAGCGCGACTGTCAGCGCGTCGTGTAACCGCCGTTGAGGAAGATCGTCTGCCCGTTGGCCCACCAGCCGTCGGTGAGCAGGTGGCGGACCCAGGGCACGATGTCCTCGATCTTCGTCAGATCCCCGTTCATCGCCGAGGACTTGTGGTACGCCACCGAGCCCTCGTCCTCCGCCGGGTAGAAGAACGGCGTGTCCATCGGGCCGGGAGCGATGTTGTTGACCGACACGTTCCGGCCGAACAGCTCCTTCGACAGAGCCCGCGTGAAGTGCTCCACCGGCGCCTTGCTGCCCGCGTACGAGGAGTAGAGCCCCGTGTACGCGGCGAGCAGCGAGGTCAGGACCGTGATGATCTTGCCGCCGTCCTCGATGCGCCGGGCGGCCTCGCGCATCACGAAGAACGCGGCCTTGGAGTTGACCGCGAACATCCGGTCGTACTCCTCCTCCGTGATCTCCGTGAACGGCTTCTTCAGCACCATCCCGGCGGTGTTGACGCTGAAGTCGAGCTTCCCGTACCGCCGTACGACCTCGTCGAAGACCCGCTCCACCTCCGGGACGCGGGTCAGGTCGGCCTGGACGGTGAAGGCCTGGCCGGGGCCCGCGTTGATCTGGTCGGCCACGTCCTCGGCCTTGGCGCGCGAGGAGTCGCTGTTGTAGTGCACCGCGACGAGCGCGCCCTCCGCGCCGAGCGTCGTGCTGATGAGCCCGCCGAGATTGCGGGACGCGCCGCCGACGAAAGCGACCTTGCCGTCGAGTGTCCTGTCCGGGGTGCTGACCATGACGGGCCCTCCTGAGCCGGGTTCCAACTGGCGTGCCACGGCCGCTCCGGGCGAACGGAAACCGTGACGCCACCAGCGTCGCCCGCAGGCCCCGCCCCGATCTTGAACGTTCCGACCGGCTCTGGAACGAACCGATCGTCGGTACGGGAAGGAGGTGCGCGACCCGGGCGCGGGCGGGCTACGCCGACCCGTCCCGCAGCATCCGCGGCGTGGCCCCCTCGTACCGGCGCATCGTGCGCGTCAGATGGCTCTGGTCGGCGAAGCCGGACTCGGTCGCGATGTCGGCGATCGGCCGGTCCGTACGCGTCAGTTGGCGGCGCGCGTGGTCGAGCCGGCGCAGCGTCACGTACCGGTGCGGGGACTCGCCCGTCGACGCGCGGAACGCCCGCGTGAAGTGCGACTCGCTGACCCCGGCCACGGCGGCGAGCTCCGCGAGCGTGACCTGCCCGGCGAGGTTGGCGTGGATGAAGTCGACGACCTCGGCCAGCCGACGCGGACTCAGCCCGCCCGGACGCGTACCCGGCGCCCGCCCCTGCCCGGCCAGGCGCAGCACCACCGCCGCCGCGGCCTGCACCAGCGACTGCGCGTACAACGTGTCGGGCTGCCCCGGGCGGCCGTACTCGTCGACCAGGCGCTCGAGCAGCATCCGCAGCAGCGGATCCGTGAAGTGGAAGTGCGGCGCGAGCTCCACGGGGCCGCTCGCCCCGCCCTCCGCCGCCAGCTTCTCCAGCCACACCGGGTCGATGCCGAGCAGCATCAGCTCGACGTCGTCCTGCCAGCGCGGGCGCGCCGCCCAGCCCGCCGGGTTGATCAGCGCCTCCCCGGCGTGGAACCGCTCCCGCCGCGCCGTGCCGTCCGCCGACCAGCGCAGATCCGCGGGCCGTCCGGTGTGCACGACCAGGACGTGCACGGGCGGACCCACGGGCGCCGGCGCCACGTCGGACGTGCCCGCCGCCCGCTCCACCGCACGCTCGGCGACGGCGTGCCCGAGGTCGCCGCCGCTGCTGTGCAGACACCGCAAATGGGGCTTGATGTGCGAAACGCTCACCGTCCCAGTATCCGCCCGCCACCTCCCGGCCCGAAACCGGAACGGAAGCACCGGCGGTCAGGGGAGCGGAAGCACCGGCGGCCACGGGCCGCGAACCTGAAGACGGCTTCAGGTGGCTTCAGGAGGGCTTCAGCTTCGCTGCGCGACATTGATGCACGTCAAGAGCGAACGACAGGGGAGGACCCTCATGAAGCGCAACATCGTCATCGCCACCGTCGCGGCAGCGGCTCTCATCGGCGGCGGCTCCGCGCTCGCCTTCGCCGGCAGCGACGACGACACCGGCCGCTCCGACACGCGTACGCAGCAGAGCGACTCGCAGATCACGCTCCAGGACGACGACACGGACGACGGCGACCGCGACGACCGGGGCGACCGGGACGACGCCCGCGACGCGAAGGACGACCGCGACGACCGGGGCGACCGCGACGACGCCCGTCCCGCCGACGCCAAGCTCACCGCCGTCCAGGCCATCGAGGCGGCCCTGAAGCAGCAGTCCGGCACGGCCGTCTCCGCGGAGCTGGACGAGGAGGACGGCGACGACAACAAGGCCGAGCGCCTCGCCTGGGAGGTCGACATCCTCGGCAAGGGCGACGCCTGGCACACGGTCCACATCGACGCCGCCACCGGCAAGGTCATCGGCAAGGAGACCGAGGACGAGCGCGACGACGCCCGCGAGGCCCGCGCCGCCCTGAAGGACGCGCGCACGGACGCCGCGCAGGCCGCCGAGACCGCCGCCGCGAAGGGCTTCGTCACCTCCGTCGACCTCGACGACGACGGCCGCGCCGGCCATGTCTCCGAGGGCTGGGAGATCGAGACCGCCGCCGCCGACGGCCACGACCGCGACTGGAACGTCGACGTCCGCAGCGGCAAGCTCACCGTCGACCACGACGACCGCCACGACCACGACGGCCGCGACGACTCCGACGACGGCGACCGCGACGGCAACGACGACTGATCCCGCAGCGTCCAGTACCAGAAGACGAGTTGTGCGGGAACAAAGCGGAAGAGTTCCGTGAGAATGACCGCACAACTGCCACGTCGCTCACTCGACTGGGCCTATAGTCGGTCGCATGGCCCAGAAGGTAATTACGACATACGTGGACGACCTGACCGGCGAGGAGTCGGAGCAAATCGCCACGCACAGCATTCTCGTCGACGGTGCGGGTGTGGAAATCGACCTCACCGACGAGAACTACGAGAAGCTGCTCGAACTGCTCAACCCCTATCTTCACGCGGACGGCGCCCGTCGAATCCGCGGCGGCGCCAAGCCGAAGGGGAAGCGCAAGCCGGCCGGTGGAAAGTCCGACGACTCGTCGGCGATCAGGGCCTGGGCGAGGGAGAACGGATACGAGGTGAGTGAGCGCGGCCGCGTCCCCGCAGCCGTCCGCGAGGCCTACGAATCCGCCCGCTGAACCACCGATTTCAAGGAGTGCCGCCGTCGCCGGCGGCACTCCTTTTTTGCGTGCAAAGCCCAGGGAATGACGCCGAGTTCACCGGTCCGAGGGCGGCGGGCCGCACGCGGTAATTCAGTCGAGTTCGATGTGCGAACGCCTCTGCGAAGCGTCCCGCTCCCTCGCCGCGACCGCGGCGCGTACGACGGATTCGTACTCGTCGTGCGGCAGCATCATCGTCAGTCCGAACAACACGGCCCAGGCGACGTCGGATTCCTCCAGCGTGCCGGGAATGTCGGTGCGATACAGCTCGCGGCCGAGATGGGCGGTGGGGAGTTCCCGTGGCTCGGGCGACTCGGCGTGCCGGGTCAGCGCGCGGTCGGCGCAGTCGAGGAACGTCCCGTACCGGGCCTCGCCCAAGAGCTCTTCCAGCTGGCGCAGTTGGGCGTGCGCCGTACGGATCCGCAGAGGCCACTGACGGCTGGAACCGAAGCGCTCTTCGAGCGCGGCGGTGAGCGTGATCTGCTGAAAGAGCGTGTCGAGAAGGTCGTTGCTCATGATCCGCATGTTCCGACCCATGATCGTGAACGCGACGAGGCGCACCGCACCGGCCGCCCCACGACACCCGATTGGCATGACACGGCCGCCCGTTCCGGCGGGGAAGGGGCGGCCGTGTACATCCCGAAGATCCTGGTGCGTCCTGAACCCTAGGCGGCGGGCAGCGCGGACTCGATCGCGGACGTCAACTCCTGGGCGTCCGGCTCCGTCTGCGGGGAGAAGCGGGCCAGCACCTCTCCCTCCGGGCCGACCAGGAACTTCTCGAAGTTCCAGCGGATGTCGCCGCTGTGGCCCTCCGCGTCCGCGGCGGTGACCAGCTCCGCGTAGAGCGCGTGCCGGTCCGGGCCGTTGACGTCGGTCTTCTGCGTCAGCGGGAACGTCACGCCGTACGTCGCCGAGCAGAACGTGGCGATCTCGTCGGCGGTGCCCGGCTCCTGGCCCATGAACTGGTTGCAGGGCACGCCGAGCACGGTGAACCCGCGCGCCCCGTACTGCTCCTGGAGCTTCTCCAGGCCCGCGTACTGCGGCGTGAGCCCGCACTTGGAGGCGACGTTGACGACCAGGACGGCCTTGCCGCGGTACTGGGCGAGGTTCGCGGGGCCGCCCTGCAGGGCGTCGATCTCCACGTCGTGGATGGACATGCTGCTCCTTGCGTCGGGTTTCTCGGTCGGTGCTGTGCCGTGCGCCGGGTCTGCGCCGTGCACCGTGTCTGTCCTGTGCACCGTCGATTGTCCCTCGCGCGCGGGCGGCCGCGACGGCCGCCGCCGGCCTGAGAGTGCTCCGGCGGCGGCCGCGGGGCGCCGGGCGCGCGGTGCTCCCCTCCGCGGCGCCCGGCGCGCGCCGTCCTCACCGGCCGTGGGGTGTGCGGGAGTTCACCCCGGGTGGGTACTGCCGGGAGGACGGGCCGGAGTCCTGGCCGATGTCGGCCTGGCCACGGCTCCGGCCGCCAGGCCATGTCCTCCCCGGATCGTAGGACCGCGCGCACGGCCCTGCCCAGGACCCCGGAGTCCTTCCTGGCCGGGCGGCGTGGGCCCGCAGCGGGCGGTGCGGACGGTGCGCGGACCGGCGCCGGGAAGCGGGGGAAGGGAAGTTGTTTCCGAGGGGTAGGCCACGCGAAGCGCTTGTTATACGGTCTGTCTAACAAGCGGGTGGCGCGATCCGACCACCCGCTGCACCGCGGCGCCCGCGCGCGCCGGCGGGCCCGCGCCAGGGACGGAGTGCGGCCCCGCACCGGACCGCGCGGCGCCGCCCGTGCACCCCTGCCCCAGCGCATCAGCACAGCACCACCCTTCGACATCACCTCGACGCGAGGAGCCGCAGCATGGCTGGCAGCATCATCGGTTCACCGGCAGAGACCGGCGCGCCGTCGCACGTTCCCTCGTCCACCGACTCCACCGACGCCGCCGACTCCGACGTCGCCCGGCGCCTCCTGGCGTCCTCGGCCACGCTGTCGTACGACCCGGCGACCGAGGTCGACTGGGAGACGCCGCTCGACAAGGACTTCCACGGCGCGAGCCCGGAGTGGAGCACCCTCTACGGCACCGCGTACTGGCGGGAGTTGAGCGAGGAGCTGCGCAAGGAGCTCACCCGGCAGGAGGCCGCCTCGGTCGCCAGCACCGGCATCTGGTTCGAGATGATCCTGCAGCAGATGATGCTGCGCGACATGTACGCCAAGGACCCCACCGACCCGCGTTTCCAGTGGGCCCTGACCGAGATCGCAGACGAGTGCCGGCACTCGATCATGTTCGCGCGCGGCGCGAAGAAGCTCGGCGCCCCCGCGTACCGGCCGAAGCGCGCCGTCGTCGAACTCGGCCGCGCCTTCAAGACGGTGGCCTTCGGCGAGGCCGCGTACGCCGCGATCCTCGTCGCCGAAGAGGTCCTCGACGTGATGCAGCGCGACTGGATGCGGGACGAGCGGGTCGTGCCGTTCGTGCGCACCATCAACAACATCCATGTCGTCGAGGAGTCCCGGCACATGAAGTTCGCCCGGGACGAGACCCGCAAGCGGCTCGCGAAGGCCGGGCCCGTGCGGCGGCAGATCCACGCCCTCGTCATCGCGATCGCCTCGTACGTCATCGTCACCAGCATGGTCAACGCCGACGTCTACGAGCACGCGGGCCTCGACCGGAAGCGGGCCGTCCGGGAGGCCAGGGCCAACGAGCACCACAAGTCGATGATGCGCGCGAGCTGTTCGGGCCTGATGGAGTTCCTCGCCTCGTGCCGCCTGCTCACCAAGCCGGCCCTGGCGTTCTACAAGCGCGCCAACCTCGTCTGAGC
The DNA here is from genome assembly GCF_046098215.1 of Streptomyces sp. Da 82-17. Taxonomy (NCBI): domain Bacteria; kingdom Bacillati; phylum Actinomycetota; class Actinomycetes; order Kitasatosporales; family Streptomycetaceae; genus Streptomyces; species Streptomyces sp. Da 82-17. The sequence continues at coordinate 159,936 of NZ_JBJURH010000012.1, read as the reverse complement.
CGGCCGCCCCCGCCGCCCCACCCACCGAACGACGCGACGCGTACCACCGAGCAGACCTGAGCGGATTCGAGCTGACCAGATGACCTACGCCATCACCCAGACCTGTTGCAGCGACGCCACCTGCGTCGCCGTGTGCCCGGTCAACTGCATCCACCCCACCCCGGAGGAGCGGGCCTTCGGCAGCACCGAGATGCTGCACATCGACCCGAAGTCCTGCATCGACTGCGGCGCCTGCGCCGACGCCTGCCCGGTGGACGCGATCTTCCCGGTCGACAGCCTGTCCCCGGCGCAGCGGCCGTACGCGGAGATCAACGCCGCGTACTACGAGGACCCCGAGCCCCGGCCGGAGGCCGACGGGCCGAACTTCCACGCCTGGGGCGAGCCGGTCTTCGAGCGCAGTCTGCCGTCGGACTTCGGCCCGGTCCGCGTCGCCGTCGTCGGCACCGGCCCGGCCGGGATGTACGCCGCCGAGGACCTGCTCCTGCACACCAACGCCGAGGTCACCCTGATCGACCGGCTGCCGGTGGCGGGCGGGCTGGTGCGGTACGGGGTCGCGCCCGACCATCCGCGGACCAAGAAGGTCTCGGAGACCTTCGCCCGGTTCCACGACCACCCGCGGGTCCGCATGGCGCTCGGCATCGAGGTGGGCCGGGACGTCACCGCCGAGGAGATCGCCGCCCACCACGACGCCGTGATCTACGCGGTGGGCGCCTCCGCCGACCGCCGACTCGGCATACCCGGCGAGGAGTTGAACGGAAGCCTCGCCGCCGCCACGTTCGTCGCCTGGTACAACGGCCACCCCGACACGGCCCCCGACGCGGTCGACCTGAGCGCCGAGCGCGTGGTCGTCGTCGGCAACGGCAACGTCGCCCTCGACGTCGCCCGCATCCTCGTCGCCGACCCGGACGAACTCGCCCGCACCGACATCGCCGACCATGCGCTGGCCGCCCTGCGAGCGAGCAAGGTCCGCGAGGTGGTGCTGCTCGGGCGGCGCGGCCCCGAACACGCGGCGTACACCCGCTCCGAACTCCTCGCGCTCAAGCACCTGCCGGGCGTGGAGCTCGTCGTCGACGACGAGGACCCGCGCACCGTCGCCGCCGTCGACGCGGCCGGGCCCCACGACAAGGCGGCCCTGCTCGCCGACCTGCCCCGCCGCACCCCCGACTGGTCCGGCGCGCCCGCCGAGGGCCGCCGCATCGTCTTCCGCTTCCACTCCGTCCCGGTCGCGGCGACGGGGGAGGACGACACCGTACGGGCCGTGCGCGTGACGGCCGGACCCGCCGCGGAAGGTCAACAGGCGGGCGGTGAACGGGAGTTGGCCGCCGGAATGCTGCTGCGCGCCGTCGGCTACCGGGGTGTCGCTGTGCCCGGACTGCCCTTCGACGAGGCCACCGGCACGGTTCCGCATACGGCCGGCCGCGTCGAGGGGCGCCCCGGCACGTACGTCGTCGGCTGGATCAAGCGCGGCCCGTCCGGCGGGATCGGCGCCAACCGGACCTGCGCGGCCGAGACCGTCGGCACGCTGCTCGCCGACGCCGTGGCGGGAACCCTGCCCGCGCCGACCGGCACGCCCCGGTCCTTCCAGCGCCTCGCCCGCCGCCGCAACCGCCGCCTCGTCGACGCCCGCGGCCAGGCCGCCATCGACCGCGCGGAGATCGCCCGCGGCCGGGACACGGGCCGCCCGCGCGCCAAGCTCACGACGGTCGCGGAGCTGCAGTCGGCGGCCCGTTCCGGGCGGTGGACGCTCACTCGGTGAGCCGCGGCGTGGTCCCTGCGGTCCAGGGGGTGCGGGACGGGAGAAACTCCGTTGCCCCGCACCCCCGGCCCCGGCTAAAGTCCCGGACGTGACTGCCGGGTCGGCCATGGGCCACGTACGAGTTGGGTTCCCGGCCTCGGCTTGAGCGCGAGGCGGGCCCGCGCCCCGCCCTCTTCCTCCGCGTCCCCGTTTTCCCGTACGGAATCCACGACCCGGAGGAACCTCCCGCATGACCACGAACGACCCGTCGGCGCAGCAGCAACTCCCCACCGCCGTCGCCCAGTTGAACCACACCGCCGTGTACGCGAAGGACCGGGCGCTCTCCGCCGAGTTCCTCGCGACGATCCTCGGCCTGGAGGTGGGCGCGCCGTTCGGGCCCTTCCTGCCCGTCGACCTCGGCAACGGCGTCACCCTCGACTTCTACGAGAAAACCGACGAGCCCGTCCAGTCGCAGCACTACGCGTTCCTCGTCCCGGACGAGCAGTTCGACGGCATGATCGCCCGGCTCGACGCCGTCGGCGTCACGTACTACGCCGACCCCTCGCACACCGAACCCGGCCGTATCAACCGGCTGTTCGGCGGCCGGGGCGCGTACTTCGACGACCCCGACGGCCACAACATGGAGATCATGACGCGCCCGTACGCGCGCCCGTAAGGGGAGGGGGCAGCGGCCTGGGGCTGTCGGCGGCCTGGCCCTGCCGGGCTCGCGTCCTCAATTGCCGGACGGGCTCTGTCGGTTCCCCTCCCCGCCCCTTCCCGAAAGCCTCCGGCGGTTTTCGTCCGTGTGACCCGCCGTCGTGGCTGGTCGCGCAGTTCCCCGCGCCCCTTTCGGGGCCCGATTCAGCCCCTCCGGCGCATGAGGAGCGGGGTCCGGGGCGGAGCCCAGGCGGGGGGCGGGTGCGGGCCCGTGTTCAGAGTTCCCGCACCACCCCCGCCACCACCCTCCGTACTGCCTCCGGCGACGGTCGTGGTGCTGTGCGGTCGGCGAACAGCAAGTGGCCCGTGCCGACGAGGGTCGGGGCCAGGGATTCCACGTCCGTGTCCGACGGGAGGCGCCCCAGCTCCCGCTCCGCGGCGAGGTACGCCGCGAACATCTCCGTCGCCTCCGTGAGCAGCGGCACGCCCGTCGGCGTCGTCTCCCGCAACCGCGCCCGCAGCCCGTCGCGTGACGTGACGAGCCCGACCAGTCCCACGGCCACCGAGCCGAACAGCTCCGCCAGTTCGTCGGCCACGTTCCCGACCACCGTGCCGGTCCCTGCCGCCGCCCGCAGCGCCTCGGTCCGCCCCTGGAGCCGCCGCACCCGGTCGAGGACGAGCTCGGCGAGGAACGCGTCGAAATCCGCGAAGTGCCGGTGCAGCACCCCCTTCGCGCACCCCGCCTCCGTCGTGACGGCCCGGCTGGTCAGCGCGCCCGGCCCGTCCCGCAGCAGCACCCGTTCCGCCGCGTCGAAGAGCTGCTCGCGTACGTCGCGGATGGCGATCCCTGTCGGCACCGTCAGGCCTCTCCTTCGTGCTCGGCCGGACACCGGCCTTGTTGAGTGGGCATGTGCCCACTACAGTGGGCGCATGCCCACTTTACCGTCGGGGCCCCTCGGCCGCCCCGCGCGCGACCCTGCCCGGATCCGTGAGACCGCCCGCTCGTTCGGTACGGACACGGCCCGCTACGACCGCAGCAGACCCCGCTATCCGCAGGCCCTCGTCGACCGCCTGGCCGGCGAGGCGACGCGGCTCTCCGAGCGCCCGGAACCCCATGTGCTGGACGTCGGCACCGGCACCGGCATCGTCGCCCGTCAGCTCAGGGGCGCGGGCTGCCGTGTCCTCGGCGTCGACGTGGACCCGCGCATGGCCGAGGCCGCGCGCGGCGACGGCATCGACGTCGAGGTCTCCGGCTTCGAGTCCTGGGACCCGGCCGGCCGCCGCTTCGACGCCGTCGTGTCCGGCCAGACCTGGCACTGGCTGGACGCCACCGCCTGCGCGGCCGTCGCCGCCCGCGCCCTGCGCCCCGGCGGGCGGCTCGCCGCGTTCTGGAACGTGCCCGAACTCCCGCCCGAGGTGACCCGCGCCCTCGCCGCCGCCTACCGGCGCGTGGCCCCCGACGCCCCGTTCCGCCTGCCCGACGGCACGGTCCGCGCGACCGACGGCTACCAGCCGCTGCTCGACACCGCCGCCGACGGCATCCGCGCCACCGGCGCCTTCACGGCCCCCGAACAGTGGCGGCACGACTGGCAGCACACCTACACCCGCGACGCCTGGCTGGACCAGATGCCCACCCACGGCTCGCTCACCCGCCTCGCCCCCGCGCAGGTACGGGACGTCCTCGCCGACGTGGGCGCCGCCATCGACGCGCTCGGCGGCACGATCACCGTCCCGTACGCGACCCTCACCGTCACCGCAACTCGGCGGCCACAGCAGTGAGTTGACGCGGCATCACAGTTGCCGGAGATGGTCCCGCAGTGTCCGCGCCACCTGGGCCATCAGCGCCTCCGCGCCCGGCTGCAGCTGCGCGGGCACCCGGGACTCCGTGAGCACGGCGACCGCGAACGTCTGGCCGTCCGCGTGCTCGACCACCCCGATCTCGTGCCGCAGATTCAGCAGCGTCGCCGTCTTCGACGACCACTTCGCCGCGTCCGACGCGAAGTCGGGGGAGAGGCGCTGCCGCAGCACGTTGTGGGCCAGCAACTCCCGTATGCGCGCCGCCACTTCGGCCGGGATCCGGGACGGCCGCCACAGCGCCTGGAGCAGGTCGACGTACGCGCGGGCGCTGCCGTTGCTGGCGTGCGTGATGTCCAGCTGCGGCAAGCGGTGGCCGCCCACACCCGTCCCGGAGTCGATGGCGAGGGCGTGCGCGAGATGCGCCTGCGCGGCGTCGAAGCGCTCCGCCGGAGTGTCCGCCAACTCCTGCACACTGTGCCGTACGGTGATGCCGCGCACCCCGAACTCCCCGATGATCTCCACGACTTGAGCGGGCGGAGTGAGGTCGAACAGCGCCTCGGCGGCCGTGGTGTCGCTGAGGCACGTACTCAGATACAGCAGGTCGTCGATCGCGATCCGCACCGGGTGCCGGAAGCGGCTGATGCCTGTCGGGCCGGGCGTGGTCACGAGGCCGGGGCGGACGTCGAGCCGGGTCGCGCCGTCGAGCTCGCCGCGCCGGATCCGCTCCACCGTCGCGAGCGCCAGCACCACTTTCACCAGGGACGACGACGGCAGCGGAGTGTCCGGCTCGATCCCCAGCTCCGCGCCCGTGTCCAGATCGCGTACGAGGATCCGGCCGCGCAGGCCGCCCTCGTCCAGCAACTCCCGCATCTCGCGCAGCAGTTTCTCGGGACTGTCCATCAGGCGGCCTCATCGTGGTGCGTGGGGTGGTCGGCGCCGAGGCAGCGGGCGATGGCCTCGCCGAGCTGGTCCTGCACGTGCTGCGGGCTGTCGTCCGCCGCGGCCGTGAGGGCGAAGCCGCGGACCAGCCGGGCCTCGCCCAACGGCCGCCAGTAAAGGCCGAGTTCGTCCGCCTGGGCCGGGGAGCACAGCAACAGGTCCTGGGAGCAGAGGACTTCGGCCGCCGCCGTCGGCAGGTCCGCGCCGACGGCGAGCTGCGCGGGCCGCAGCCCGACCGCGTCCCGCAGCCGGGTCAGCGGATCGCGGATGTGCGGCACATCGTCCTCGGGCTGCACCCACACCCGCCGGGCGACCCCCGACACCGCACGAGCCGAGCCGGGGGCCGTACCAGCCGCCCCGGAGGCCGTACGAGCCGAGCCGGTGCTGCCCCGCGCCGCCCCGAATGTCGTACGGCCCACCCGCAGCGTCTCCAGATAGACGCGCCGCACGCCCGGGGGCTGGGACGCGGCCAGGCCGAGCGGGACCGACCAGGTGGCGTCGCGTTCCGGCACGGCGAGCAGTGCCGCCCGCACCTGCTGGGCGTGCAGCAGGTCGCTCCGCTCCGCCGGTCCGGCCACGCGCAGGTCGAGCGTGACGCCGTGCCCGCGCGCCTCGGCGACGAGCCGGGCCAGGTTGACGGCCGGACAGACCCCCGGCACCGCGAGCCGCCAGGGCTTGCGGCGCGCGGCCTCCGCCTCGTGCTGCAGCACGTCCGCCGCCTGCACGAGGCGGCGCGCTGCGGGCAGCATGTCGCGGCCGAACGGCGTGAGCAGCGCACGCCGAGCCGTCCGCTCGAACAGCCGCTCCCCGAAGTGCTCCTCGAGCGCCGCCACCCGCCGGCTCGCCACCGGCTGCGAGAGCCGCGCCGCCGCCGCGCCCACGGTGAAACTGCCGCACTCACTGACGGCGATGAACGCCCTGCACGCCCCCACCAGATCCACGGACCCGACCTTATGCGAGTTCGACATGGAATCGCACAGGAACGTATTGGACCGCATGGCAGTCCGCCGGTGAGAGTGGCTTCCGTACCGACGAGACGGGCCCAAAGCGGCCCTCTTCGTCCCATTTCCCCGCACCCTCGGCGGCGCGGGGGCGACCCGGAGGTATGCACCATGCGGCACACCCGTGTACGGCGCACCACGCGTCACGCAGGCATCGCACTCGCCACGCTCGTCCTCGTCCCGCTCACGGCCTGCGGAACCCCCGAGCAGGGCGCCGAGAAGACCGCCGCGAAGACGGCGGGCGGCACCGACACCGCACCCGTCTCCACGAAGGGCGAGGCCGGTGAACAGACGGCGGCCACACGGAAGTTCAAGGAGCTGGAGCGCAAGTACGAGGCCCGCGTCGGCGTCTACGCGATCGACACCGGCTCCGGCCGCGAGGTCGCGTACAACGACGACGAGCGCTTCCTGTACGCCTCCACCTTCAAGGCGCTCGAGGCCGGCGCGGTGCTGCGCAAGCACGACGACAAGGGCATGGAACGCCTCGTGCGCTACGACGAGAGCGACCTGGTCGACGCGTCGCCGATCACCGAGAAGCACGTCGACACCGGCATGACGCTGCGCGAACTCTGCGACGCCGCCGTCCGGTACAGCGACAACACCGCGGCCAACCTGCTCTTCGAGGACCTCGGCGGACCGAAGGCGCTCGACGGGCTCCTCGCCGAACTCGGCGACGACACCACGGAGATGGTCCGCAACGAGCCGGGCCTCAGCACCTGGGACCCGAAGAGCGAACGCGACACCACCACCCCGCGCGCCTTCGCCGAGGACCTGCGCGCATACGTCCTCGGCGACGCCCTGAACAAGGCCGACCGCGCCCAGCTCGCCCAGTGGATGCGCACCAACGTGACCGGCGCCGAACTCATCAGCGCCGGCATGCCGAAGGAGTGGAAGGTCGGCGACAAGAGCGGCATGGGCGCCAACTACGGCATCCGCAACGACATCGCGGTCGTCTGGCGCCCGGACGCGGCCCCGCTCGTCGTCTCCGTCCTGACCAACCGCGAGGACGAGTCCGCCGAGCACGACAACCGCCTGGTCGCGGAGGCGGCCGAGGTGGTGGCGGACGAGTTCAAGTGACCCGGTCGCCGGGTCCGGCCCCCGCCGTCCTCCGGACGGAGGCCGTCCTCCGGACGAAGGCCGTCCTCCGGTTCAGTCGCAGGTGAGGACCGCGCGCACGGTCTTCCCGTCCCCGTCGCTGTCCCGTACGACGGAGAGCCGCCGCGACAGGGCCCGGACGAGGGCGATGCCCCGGCCGCTCTCCGCGGCGGTGGAGTGCGGCAGGAGGAGGGGGCGGCCGGGGCCGCGGTCGTGCACCTCGACGACCAGGCGGTCCCGGCTGTCGAGGGAGAGCCGGAGGCGGCAAGAGCCCGCGCCGTACCGGGTCGCGTTCGTGACGAGTTCCGAGACCACCAGGACCGCGCTGCCGGTGTCGGTGCACGCGGGTCCGCCGGGTCCGGAACCGTGGAGGAACAGCCTGGTCAACTGCCGTGCCCTGCGGGCGGAGCAGGACTGCTGCGGCAGGTGGTACTCGACGCGTGCGGTGCGGCGGCGGGTGCGCTCGGGGGCACGCATGACGCTCACTCCCTCTCCGTGAGTCGGACGACGCACGGCGCGGAGCATCGAGTCCGCGCCGTGACGGCGGCGACGGCCGGACGTCTCCGTGTCTCCTTCCCGCCGTTCCAGGGCCCGAATCGGCAGCGGACAGAACCGCCACAAGCGGTCCGCCGGCCCGCGCGGTACCTGCCCATCCGGTATCGGCCCGTCCGCTTCGACGGGCGCCGGAGCCCGCCCCTGCCGCTACCCGACTGGCGGAAGCGTCCTTGACTTTGCGATGGCCGCCCCCTCTACTCCGAGCGACTCTTGTAGACGTGGACCCGAAGCGTGCGCTCAGGCGTTGAAGGGATGAACTCATGGCTGGAGTACAGCGGCGTACCGTCCTCGCCGCCCTCGGCGGCACCGTGGCCGCGGGCGCGGGCGGAACGCTGGGCGCGGGCACCGCTCGGGCCGCGTCGGGAACCACCGTGCAGGGCGCGGCGCCGGAACGGGCGACGCAGGGCGGGCCGGTACGGAACCGTCCGGCGCGGAACCGTCAGGCCGCGCGGACCCTGCCGTACGACGACCGGGTCGATTCACTGCTCGAACGGATGACGGTCGAGGAGAAACTCGGTCAACTCCAGCAGCTCTCCTGGGCGTTCGCGACCGGGCCGGGCAGCCCGGACAACAAGAAGGTCGAGGAGGCCGCCCGCTCCGGCCGCCTCGGCTCGGTCCTCAACATGTTCGGCGCGAAGGACAGCAACCGGCTGCAGCGCATCGCCGTAGAGGAGTCCCGGCTCGGCGTGCCGTTGCTTTTCGGCCTCGACGTGATCCACGGCTGCCTCACCACGTTCCCGATTCCGCTGGCGCAGGCGGCGAGTTTCGACCCGGCGGTGGCCGAGCGGGACGGCGCGGTCTCCGCCCTGGAGGCCCGCTCCAACGGCGTGCACTGGACGTTCGCGCCGATGATGGACGTCACGCGGGAGCCGCGCTGGGGCCGGATCGCCGAGAGCTGCGGCGAAGACCCGTACCTGACAGCCCGGTTCGCCGCCGCCAAGGTCCGCGGCTACCAGGGCGCGGAGCCCGGCGACCTCGCGTCGCCGGACCGGATCGCCGCCTGCGCCAAGCATTTCGCCGCGTACGGGGGAGCCGAGGGCGGGCGGGACTACAACACCGTCGACGTGTCCGAGTCCCGGCTCCGCAACCTCTATCTGCCGCCGTTCCGGGCGGCGTTGGACGCCGGGGCGGTCACCGTGATGGCCGCGTTCAACACCGTGAGCGGGGTGCCCGCGCACGGCGACGCGCATCTCCTCACCGAGATCCTCAAGGAGCAGTGGGAGTTCGACGGGGTGGTGGTGAGCGACTGGAACGGCGTGCAGGAGCTGGTCGCCCACGGCTTCGCCGCCGACGCCGCGGACGCCGCCCGGCTCAGCCTGAACGCGGGCGTCGACCTGGAGATGGTCAGCACCACGCTCGCCGACCACGGCGCCGGACTCCTCGACGAGGGCCGGATCTCCGAGGAGCGCCTCGACGACGCGGTCGGCCGGATCCTCCGCCTCAAGTCCGCCCTCGGCCTCTTCGACCGGCCGTACGTGAAGGAGTCGGCGGCCGTCGCCGCCCCCAGCGAACAGGCGCGGGCCGCGGCACGGTCGGCCGCCGCGCGCTCGATGGTGCTCCTGAAGAACGACAAGGGCACGCTGCCGCTCGACAAGGACACGGCGGGCATCGCCGTCGTCGGGCCGTTCGCCGACTCCGCCGACCTGCTCGGCACCTGGACCTTCCCCCTCGCCCAGGAGAATTTCCGCTCCGGCAAGCTGCTCGACGCGGTCCGCGCGGTGGCGCGGGACGCCGAGGTGACGCACGCGCGGGGCGTGGACCCGGCGGGCGAGGACACCTCCGGGATCGACGCGGCCGTGGCGGCGGCGAAGGCGGCCGAGGTGACGGTCGTCGTGGTCGGGGAGCCGCCGGCGATCAGCGGCGAGGCGGCCGTGCGCAGCGAACTCGGGCTGCCCGGCGCGCAGGAGAAGCTGATCGAGGCCGTCGCGGACACCGGCAAGCCGTTCGTCGTCGTCCTGGTCAACGGCCGCCCGCTGACGATCGGCGGCTGGCTCGACCGGGCCCCCGCCGTCCTGGAGGCCTGGCACCCGGGCGTCGAGGCGGGCCGCGCGATCGCCGACGTCCTCTTCGGCACGGTCGCCCCCGGCGGCAAGCTGCCCGCCTCGTTCCCGCGCAGCGTCGGCCAGATTCCCGTCCACTACAACCACGAGAGCTCGGGCCGCCCGTACGCGGCGGACAACAAGTACACCTCCAAGTACCTGGACCTGCCGCCCGGCCCGCAGTTCCCGTTCGGGCACGGGCTGAGCTACACGACCTTCGCGATCGGCGAGCCCCGCCTCAGCAGGGCGAGGATCGACGCCGAGGCCTTGCGCGCGGGCGAGACGGTCGAGGTGACGGTGACGGTCCGCAACACGGGCAGGCGCGCCGGGGACGAGGTGGTCCAGCTGTACCTCCACGACGTGGCGGCGAGCATCGCCCAACCGGTGCGCCGCCTGCGGGGGTTCGAACGCGTCACACTTGCCCCCGGCCGCGGCACCACGGTCCGCTTCCGCCTGGGCGAGGAGGACCTGGGCTTCTGGAGCAACGCCCCGGAGGGCGAACTCCGGGTGGAGCCGGGCGCGGTGGACGTGTACGCGGGGAACAGCTCGCGGGGCGGCCGCAAGGCGAGGCTGACGATCGGCTAGGCCGGGCAGCTCCGAGCTCCGAGCTCCGAGCTCCGAGCTCCGAGCCCCGAGCTCCGCTCCGGCGAGGTGAGGCTCAGCGTCAGCCGACTCTCGCCAGGAACTCCACCGCCCGCCGCGTCAGCAGCACCGCCGCTTCCTCGTCGTACTCGGGCAGCGTGCTGTCCGCGAACAAGTGCCCCGTGCCCGGGTAAAGGAACAGCTCCGCGTCCGGGGCCGACGCCGTGAGCGCGCGGGCCGCGTCGAGGTCGCCCTCGGCGGTGAACACCGGGTCGGCGTCCATGCCGTGGATCTGCACCGGAACGGCCGGCGGCCAGCCGCCGAACTCTGCCTCGGGGACGCACGCGTGGCACAGCAGCGCACCCTTCGCCCCCGGACGTGTCTGCGCCAACCGCTGCGCGGGCAGCACCCCGAGCGAGAACCCGGCGAGCACCGGCCCGGCGGGCAGCCCTTCGGCGGCGGCCGTGCCCCGCTCCAGGATCGTGCCGAACCCGGTCTCCTCGGCATGCGCGACGCCCTCGGCCGGAGTGCCGAACACTCTGCCCTCGTACAGATCGGGCACATGCACGGTGTGACCGGCCTTCCGCAGCTCGTCGGCGAAGGCGCGCACGCCCTCGGTCAGGCCTTGCGCATGGTGGAACAGCAGCACCTCGGACATGCCGAACTCCCTTCGTCGCGAGCCGGATCGGCCCCGTGACGACAAGTGTCGACGCCCCCACTGACACTCGCCCCGTCTGTGGTGCCGCGCCACACCGGCAGGCGTGTCCGTATGTGGTGTGTCAGAGGCTCATGTGATGTTGAGGGCATGGCACTTGACGCGACCGGCGGGGCCGGAACGGACGAACGGCAGCAGGACGAGAGCGAGCGGGGGAGCGGCACGGGACTGACCGTGGCGACCGCCGCCGCCCTCTTCCTGATCCTGCGGCTCTTCGCCGTCTCGCACTACGACTGGCACACCGCCTTCGCCGTCCTGCACACGATCGATCTGAGCGACAGCGTCGGCCTGGTCCTCGGCACGGTCATGGCCGACTCGCTCGCCTCGACCGTGTTCCTGGCCCTGCTCGTGCCCGTCGCCGTGCTGCGCCTCGCGGTGGCGTACCACAAGTCGCGCAGGACCCGACAGGGCGCGCGGAGAAGACCGTTGCACGTGCACCACGACCTGGCGGGGATGGTGCTCCTGGTGATCGCGCTGGTCGCCGTCGGCGCGTACACGGTCTCGTTCCACGCCTGGTGGCTGCCGCCCGTCGTGGCGGCGGTGTGCGCCCTGTACCTGGGCATCGGGTACGGGCTCCGCGCGGGCGGCAGACTCCGCCGCGCCGCCCTCTGGTCGACGCGGCACCTCGGCGTGCTCGTCCTCGCCGCGCTGCTGGTCGGCGCGGCGACGGTCAGAACGCCGTGGGTGCCGCTGGAACGCATCGAACTGCGCGGCGGCGAGGCCCTCCGTGGGTACGTGATGCAGGCCGAGCCCGGCTTCCTGAAGGTGCTGACGGCCCGCGACCGGGAGTTCCTCATCCTCCCGGACAGCGCGGTCGCCTCCCGCGAGGAGCTGTCCGGCGGCCACTGACCGGTACGGGGTCAACGCGCCCTGGACGTACGCGGGTCGAGCGGCGTGAGCACGCCGAGCCGGTCCTCGATCGCCTGCGCCGCGTCCAGGCACAGGTCCTCGCGGAACGCCCGCCCCACGATCTGCACGCCCGCCGGGAGCCCGTCGACGACCCCGGTCGGCACGGCCACGCCCGGCACGCCGACGAAACTGGTCGCCGTGCACAGCCGCATGCCCCGCGCCACCCGGTCCCGCCCGTCCGCGTCCCGCGACTCCAGGCCCGGCTCGACCGGCGGCTCGGTGAAGACGGGGCCGAGCAGCAGCGGGTACGTGTCGAGGAACTCGGCCCAACTGCGCCGGATGTTCAGCCACGTGCCCATCAGCTTCATGAACTCCGGGACGCTCGCCGGCTCGGTGCGGTCCATCGCCAGCTGGATGTAGCGGTCGCCGCCGTCGCCGAGCAGCGTCCGCACCACCGGCCAGGCGGCGGAGAACTCGGTGAGCGTGATCCGGCCGTACGCGTCGAGCGCCTCGTCCAGGCGTGGCACGTCGTCGACCTCCCGGACGTCGTACCCGGCGTCCCGCAGCGCGAGGGCCGCGCTCTCCACCGCGCCCCGGACCGCCGGGTGCACGCCCTGCCCGCCGGGGTCGGCGACGACGGCCACCTTGACCGGGCCGGGCAGCGCCGGACCGTACGCGGGCACGGGCAGCGCGCGCGGATCCCGCGGGTCGGCCCCGGCGAGGACCTCGTACGCGGCGCGCAGGTCGCGCACCGTGCGGGCGAGCGGGCCGTCGACGACGAGCTGCTGCGAGGCCGGGCCCGGGTCGTCGGGGCCGACCATGCGGTGGTCGGCGGGGAAGCGTCCCGTGGTCGGCTTGAGCCCGGCGACCCCGCAGAACTGGGCGGGGATGCGGATCGAGCCGCCGGAGTCGTTGCCGAGGCCGAGGGCGGCCATGCCGGTGGCGACGGCCACACCGTCCCCGCCGCTGGTGCCGCCGGGCGTGACCTCGGGGTCCCACGGGCTGAGCGTCTCGCCGAACAGCTCGCTGCGCGGATGCATGCCCGCGAGGATCAGCGTCGGCATGTTGCTGTGCCCGATCGGGATCGCTCCCGCCGCGCGCAGCCGGGCCACCGGGGGAGCGTCGGCGGGCGCCACGAGCTCGCGGAAGCGGGGCGTCCCGTACGTCGTGGGGACGCCCTCGACGGCCGTCGTCTCCTTGACCGTGAACGGCACGCCCGCCAGCGGCCCGAGCTCCTCGCCCGCCGCCCGGCGCCGGTCGAGCTCGGCCGCGGACGCCCGGGCCTGCTCGGCGAGGAGCTGGGTCACTGCGTTGACCTGCGGGTCGGCCGCGGCGATCCGCTCCAGGTGGCTGTCGATCAACTCGACGGCGCCGACGCGTCCTTCGCGTACGGCCGCCGCCTGTGCCGTGGCCGTCAGCCGCCACAGGGGCTCGCTCGACGGCTCGGCGCTGCTGGTGCTGTGCATGGGGACCTCACCCGAATCTCGTTCCGATGCGCTTGCATCGGAAACTGTAGCGGGTGAACCGATACGACTGCATCGAATAAACTTCGCGGCAGCGGCGGCAAGCCGTGGGACAGCGGGAAGCCGGGAAGAAACCGGCATGCCGGGGAAGAGCCGGGAAGCCGAGAGCAGCGGCAGGTCGAGAAAAAGGGAGCGCACATGCCCAAGCAGGTGGACCACGAGGGCCGCCGCAGGCAGATCGCCGAGGCCGTCTGCCTGCTCGCCGACGAACGCGGCCTGGAGGGCGTGACGCTGCGGGACGTGGCCGACCGCGCGCAGGTCTCGATGGGCGCGGTGCAGCGCTGTTTCCGTACGAAGGACGAGATGCTCGCCTTCACGCTCGGGCACGTCGGCGAGCGCATCACCGAACGCGTACAGGCCCGGCTCCGCAGCAGCCCCGCCCAGTCGGCGGGCACGGCCCTCGGGTACGCGGCGACGGAGGTCGCGCTGCTGCGGCCGGAGCACCGTACGGAGGCGCGGGTGTGGCTCGCGTTCGTCGCGCAGGCCGCCGTCAGCGAGCCCCTCGCGGCGACGCTGCGCGCCAACTACGCGGCACTGCAGGACCTGTTCACGCGCCTCATCGCGGAGGCGTCCGGCCCGGCAGAGGCCGATGAGGTCAGGGACGCCGACCGTGCCGCCCGCGCGCTGCTCGCCCTGACGGACGGCCTGACCGCGCACGTCCTCATCGGCCACCTCACCCCGGCGGAGGCCCACGCCGTCCTGGACGCCCACCTCGACGCGCTGTGGCGGCGGCCGTCGCGCTGACAGCGCCGGGTACGGGACGGACGTCGGCCTCCGCCCGGCGCGGGCGCGGCCTCAGTCGACGGTCGCGAACACGTAGTCGAGGGCGGCGCGGGCGAATCCCGGCGCGGTACGAGGACACTGCCAGCGGGCGAGCAGGTCGGGCGCGGAGAGGCTCACCGGCTCGCTCTCCCCGTCCGCGCCTTCCTCCAGGCAGCGCTCGGGAACCAGCTCCCGGGGCAGCAGGCCGTCGAGAGGCGGCGGCGAGGTCAGCGCCTCCAGGATCTCGGGAAGCTGTTCGAGCAGCTCGTCCACGTCGATGTCGTAGGGATGCCAGCCGTGCGTACAGCTTCCGTCGTCGTCCCTGTGGGCGAGGGGGCGCAGTGCGGCGACGAACTCGTCCTCCACGCCCGGGCCGGGGCCGCCGAAGGCCACCTGCGGGGCGAGCATCAGCAGGCCCAGGGTCCAGAACGGCACGAGATCCGGCTCCGCGGCGCCGAGCCGACGGACGCAGTCGCGCACCGCCTCGTCCTCGTCCACGTAGGGGTAGCCCTGCCGGATCGAGTCCCAGTCGGAGAAAAGTTCACGCCAGTCGGCGGGCGCGGGAATGGCCGTGGACGTGTGCGTGCTCCCCATGTCCGACCTCAGCCCAGGGCCCGTACGGCCGCGAGGGCGCGGTCCGCGTGGGCGTTCATGCGGAGCTCGCTGCGGACGACCTCGACGACGCGGCGGTCGGTGCCGATCACGAACGTCGCCCGCTTCGTCGGGAGTACGGCGAAACCGCGGGCCACGCCGAACCGGGACCGTACGACGCCCTCCGGGTCCGAGAGGAGCGGGAAGCCGAGGGAGTGCTTCTCGGCGAACTCCTGCTGCCGGTCCACCCCGTCGGAGCTGATGCCGACCGGCTTGGCGCCCACGGCCGCGAACTCGGCTGCCAGATCACGGAAATGGCAGGCCTCGGCGGTGCAGCCGGGGGTGAGCGCGGCCGGGTAGAAGAACAGCACCACCGGGCCCTCGGCGAGCAGACCGGTGAGGGAGGTCGGGCGGCCCTGCTCGTCGGGGAGCGTGAAGTCCTCGACGACGGCGCCCACTTCGACGCGCGGCCCGCTCATGCGGCACGCTCCGGGAGCCGAAGGGCGGGGCTGCTGACGGGAGTTCGGGGCGTACGCACGTGGCCTCCGGCAGGGGTACGGCGGCGGGCGGGCGCTCCACCGCGTTGCTACCGGAGGGTATCGGGGCGCCGGACGGGGCCGTCCAGCGGGCTGCCCTCCACCGTGCGCCCGGGGCATGGCTGACCCGTCAGCACGCGTGCTCCCGCGCACATGCCGTGCAGCAGGTCGCCGCCCGAGCTGTGGCCGACGGCGAGCAGGGCGTTCAGCGGGGGAGCGAGGTCGTCCCCGGCCCCGGCGGCGCGGAGGACGCGGGCGGCCTGTGCGACGCAGTGCCCGTCGGCCGCGTGCCGGAGCAGGGATGCGGACACCAGGGACGTACGGCCCTCGGCGTCCCGCGCGAGCCGGGCCAGCGGCGCCAGCCAGGGCGGCGGGGCGGGCGCGACGTGGGCCGCGAGGAGCAGCCCGCACAGGAAGTCGTCCCCGGACGGCGTCAGCCCGGGCCCGAGGCCGAGGAGCCGGTACGCCGCCGCGCGGACGGCCGACTCCCTTGCGGCGGGCGGCAGTTCACCCGAGGCGGGGGTGCACGCTGCGAGGGCCCGCGTCAGAGCGGCGGCCGGAGTGCGGACCTCCGGCGGGAGGGCGCGCGGCGGGGGCAGGCGGGCCAGGGCGGCCAGGGCGGCCGGCCCCCGCGGGGTGTCCTGGGCGCGGGGCGGCGCCCAGGACACCCCCGCCGTCAGGCGCAGCGGCCCGACGGCGATCCGGCCGCCGCCGACCCGGCCGTACCGGTCGACGGCGAGCCCCGCGAAGGGCTCGGCGCCCGCGCCCGGCGGCAGGACGACGGCGGCCGGCACCCGTACCGCGTCGGCCGCCACCAACGCGAACGGCGCGCGACTGCCCCGCACGAGCAGATACAGCGCACCACGCGTGGCGGCGACGACCCGGACGGGCCGTGGCGGCCCCAGCACGACGGCGGCGGCGAGGGTGGACACCGCACAACGCGCGGCCGCGGGACTCACGCGCCCGCATCGGGACGCGAGGGCGACCCAGGCACGCCCGGAGCCGCAGGTACGACAGGAACCGCGTCCCCCGGTACCGGAACGGCATCCACCGACGCCGGAACCGCGGCCCCCGGCACCGGAACCGCGTCCCCCGGTACCGGAAACGCCTCAAGTGCCTTACGGAAGCACTCCATCGGGGCGTGGGTGAGGCCCGCGCCGATCTGGCCGATGCCCGGTTCGCGGTGGGAGATGCCCGTCGTGACGATCGGGACGATGCCCGTGTCGAGGACCGCGCGCAGGTCGATGCCGACCGGCGCGCCGACGCCGCCGAGCATCGGGAGCCGGTACGCCTCGTGCCGGGTCAGCGTGATGCGGGCCATGTCCCGGCTGATCCGCAGCGCCTCCTCGACCGTGCCGCCGACGAACCCGGTGATCGCCGGCGCCGCCGCGAGCGAGAAGCCGCCGAGCCCGTACGTCTCCGCGATCGCGCTGTCGCCGATGTCCGGGTTGGCGTCGTCCGGCCCGTACCCGGCGAAGTACATGCCGCGGATGCGGGTCGCCGGGGCGGTGAACCAGGTGTCGCCGAGGCCGCTGACGCGGATGCCGACCTCGACGCCGTTGCGCGCGAAGGCCGTGACGAGCGTCGAGTCGGGCACGCCCGCCGCCGCCGACGTGGCGAGTTTCGCCGCCGCCATCGAGAAGTTGAGGAACCAGTAGTGGTTGTCGGCCAGGAAGTCGATGACCTCGGGCCCGTCCGGCGTACGGGAGAGCGGCGCGGCAAGCTCGCGCAGGAGCAGCATCGACGCGGCCGTGTTGCGGCTGTGGCACTCGTCGCCCATCTGCAGCGCCTGGGCGGTGACCGCGCGCAGGTCGACCCCGTCCGGCCGGGCCGCGAGCGCCTCGTGCAGGGCGGGCGCGAGGGTGGCGCCCATCCAGCGGAGCCGCTCCATCACGTCGTCGCCGAGGGCCCCGTACCGCAGGCAGCGGCCCGCTCCCTCGTTGAGGTTGGAGTAGGAGCGGCGGCCGGTCGCCGGGTCCTCCACGGCGATGAGCGGCATCGACGGCGAGATGATCCCGCCCATCGGCCCGACCGCGTCATGGTGGTGGCACGGCTCGAAGGCGAACGCCCCCGCGTCCGCGAGCCGTTCGGCCTCCCGAGGGGTGTCCGCCCAGCCTTCGAGGAGCGCGGCCCCGACGACCCCCGCCCGCATCGGCCCGCACATCCGCTCCCACGCGATCGGCGGCCCCGCGTGCAGCAGCAGCCGCCGGCCGCTCGCCCGGTCGTCCAGTACGGGCAGCGCCTCCCGCGCGGGCAGCACGTCCCGCCACACCGGCCGGACGGCGAGCAGCCGGGACACCGCCTCGGCGTTGGCGGCCTCCACGCGCGCGTGCGCGGTGAGTTCGGCGAGCTTCCACGCGAGCTCCGGCTCACCGGACGCGGGCGGCCGCCAGTCGAGCTCGGTCACCTCGGCGCCCGCCGTGCGGGGTACGTCGGCGAAGTCCGGCACGCCGACGGCGGCGAGGTGAGCGGGCGCCGCCCCGAGCAACGCTCCGACGGGGGCCGCTCCGACGGGGTCTGCTCCGACGAGGTCCGCTCCGACAGGCCCCGCCCCGACCGTTTCCGTGCTCACCGGGACTGTGCTCATGCGTGTCCTCCCGCGGGGGTCAGGTCGGCCGTCGGATGTTCGGCTGCACGCGCGCGTGGTGCCTGCTCCGGCAGCAGCGCCACAGCGGCGTGCGCGGCGTCCGTGCTGTTCGGCGCGAGCAGCGCGCCCGCCCGCCGCAGCCGGTCCCGCTGCTCCGAGGCGCCCTGCGGATCGCGGTCCGTGCCCACGGTGAACGCCACGACGTGCGGCCGCTCCCGGCCCGGCGCCCGCTCCAATTCGGCGGCGAGCGGCCCGACCGGGTCCGCGCCCGCCCCGTGCCCGAGCACCACGTCCAGGACCACCACGGCGGTCCGCGGATCGCGCAGCGCGGCCCGCAGGTGGGCGGCGCGCACGGTCGGGTCGATCATCGGGTGCGGTCGGCCCGCCGTGTACGCGTCGTCGCCCAGGTCGAGGATCAAGTGCCGGTCGGGCAGGGCGATGTCGATACCGGAGTCGACACCCGCAGCGGCGTTCTCCGTCGCGGTGACCGCCGACGGCAGCAACTGCCGCGCCTCGTACGCGAACGTGCCGCCCGCGTAGAGCGCCCGCAGCAAGTGCCCGCCCGCCGAAGGGAGTTCGGGCATGCCGAACGGTTCGGGCGCCTTCCCGCCGAGCAGCCGTACCGCCGTGTACGCCGCGTCCCGCAGCGTGCCGACGACCGTGAGGCGGCCCGACGCGTACGGCCGCGTCCCGTCGAGGAAGCACGCCACCACCGGCTTCGCCGACCGCCGGGCCCGCTCCAGGACCCGCTCGGCGACCTCCGGCGCGGGCGGCTTCGACACCAGCACGCTCAGCGCGCAGCCCGGGTCGGCGTCCAGCAGCTCGAACGCGTCGAGGGTCGTGACCCCGCCGACCTCCGCGCTCAGGTCGCGCCCGCCCGTGCCGATCATCTGGCGGACGCCCTCGCCGCACGCGTCGAGGAGGCACGACACCTGCTGAAGTCCCGTGCCGGAAGCGCCGATCAGGCCCGTACGGCCCGGCCGCAGCGCGTTCGCGAAGCCGAGCGGAACACCGTCGATCAGGGCCGTGCCGCAGTCCGGGCCCATCGCGAGCAGGCCGCGCGCGTGCGCCTCCCGCTTGACGGCGACCTCCTGGGCGAGCGGGACGTTGTCGCTGAACACGAACGCGTGCAGGCCGCAGCGCAGCGCCTTCAGGGCCTCGGCGCCCGCGTACGGGCCGGGCGTGGAGATCAGCGCGAGCGCGGCCTGCGGGTCCGCCTCGGTGAGCGCACGCGGCGCGGGCTCACCTGCGGCCGGGGACGTGCCGCCGGCGCCGCGGTCCGGCTGGTCGAGCAGGCCGCTCACCGCGTCGAGGGCGGGCGCGAGCGCGTCGGGGGCGCCGCGCAGCGCCACGATCAGGTCGCCCGGGCGGGCCGCGCGGCCCTCGTCGGTGAGCAGCCCGGCGTCGGCGAGCTGCCGCAGATTCGCCGGGGTGGCCATCACCAGGCTGGCCGCGCCGACGCCGGGCAGCTCTGCGAGGTGCCGCGCCGCCCGCATCAGGGCGACGGAGTCGGCGTACGTGTCGGGGCGCACGGAGTTGAGGACGGAAGGTTCGGAACCGGATCCGACAGTGGGCCGGGGGCCGGTTTCGTCAGGGGTTCGCTCCATGGGCCGACCGTACGGTTCACGCCTCGGCCGGTCTTCGGCGAACGGTGCCAGCCACGCCCGGCGAGCACCGGCACCGGCTGACAGTGACCCGGGTCACGCAGGCGGCGACGATCTCCTGAACACCCGTGTGACAGAGGGGAGTCGGCGGCCCCGCCCGCCCCGGCGGGGCCGCCGCGCCCCCTTCTCGTACCGCGCCCCGGCCCCCGCACGCCGCCGGCACCCCCATCCCGTCGCCGACGAACCACGAGAGGTGTCCGCGCATGTCGACCACTCCCACCGACCCACCCGCCGAACGCCCCGACGACCTGGCCGGTGCACACCCCTCCGGCCCGCCGAACTCCCGGGCCCGGCGGGCCGCCGAGGCCACCGAGGACTTCGCCGCCGACCGGCTCCCGCCCGGCGAGTCCCGCTCCACGCTCTCCATCACGCTGGTCCGCATGGGCTTCACGGTCTCCGCGACCGACCTGCTCTACGGCATGTCCCTCGGCCTGTTCTTCCCGTTCTGGACGGCGCTCGCCATCGCCCTCGGCTCGTCCGTCGTCGTCAGCGCCGTGTCGATCCTCTGCGGACTGATGGGGCAGCGCGAACGCATCACCACCGCCCTCGGCCTGAAGGCGGCCTTCGGCCGGGGCGGCAGCCGACTGCCGTCCTTCGTGATCGCGCTGCTCTCCGCCGGGTTCGTCGGCTACAGCACCGGCATCACCGCCGGCGTCCTGCCCGGCGGCGACGACCCGTGGCTCGGCCTCGCGTACTGCGTGGTCCTCAGCGCCGTCTACACCGCCCTGTCCATCGTCGGCTTCGGCAAGGGACTGACCTGGGTCGGCCGGATCAGCGTGCCGCTCATGCTGGTCACCGTCGTCGTGGCCGTCGTCGCCGCCGTGCAGCACGCGGGCGGGCTCGGCGAGATCGTCGGCGCCGAACCGGTCCGCGCGGGCGAGGCCACGGCCCTCGCGATGTTCGCGCTCGGGGTGAACAAGTGGATGACGGGCGCGACCGTCACCCCCGACATCACCCGCTTCGGCAAGTCCCCGGCGACCGTCTGGACCACCACCCTCGCCGAGTTCATGGTCGGCAACTTCGGCTTCAACCTGCTCGGCATCCTGCTCGGACTGGGCGTCGGCATGGGCGACATGGGCGCGGCCTTCGGCGCGGTCGGCGTCGGCGCGCTCGCCGCCTTCGCGATCTTCGTGCAGGGCTTCCCGCACGAGGTCAACAACATGTACGCGGCCAGTCTCGCCGGCCGCACCGCCGTCGACCTGCCCCGTATCGCCGTCAACGTGATCGCCGGCACGCTGGCCTGCGCGCTCGCGTACTACGGCCTGTCGGCGGGCATCCTCGACGCGTTCCTGACGTATCTCGGCTACCTCGGCTACGCGATCCCGCTGATCCCCGGCATCCTCGTCGCCGACTACTTCCTGCTCCGGCGCGGCCGCTACGACCTGTCGGAGGCCGCCGTCGCCGCCGTCAACTGGCGTGCCGTGTGGGCGTTCGCGGCAGGCCTCGCCGTCAACCTGGTCCTCGGGTTCGGGTTCGGCGACGAGCTGTGGCACGCGCTCCCGCTCACCGGGGCCGCCCTGTACGTGCTGTTCTCGCTGCCCCAGCTCCGCGCGGCCCGCGCCCGCGCACGCGCGGAAGGACCGGCCGCCGCCGAGGTCAGCGCGCCCGTGCGCTGAGCAACCGGTGGGCGTGCACGGCGAGTTCGGTCTGCAGCCGGCGCATCGGATCCTTGTCCGGTGCGCCGGTCAGCCGCTCGATCTGCTTCAGCCGGTAGCGCAGCGTGTTGTAGTGGATGTGCAGCTCGTCGGCGGTCTCCACGCCGTTGCGGTCGTGCCGCAGATACACGGCCAGGCTGTGCACGAGCGCCCCGTCGTGCTCCGCGTCGTACGCGAGCAGCGGCCCGAGCGCGTCGTCCACGAGGGCCCGCAGCTCGGCGGTGGGCAGCTGGTCGAGCAGCCGGTACACGCCGCTCTCCGCGTGCAGCCGTACGAACGAGCCCTGGACGCCGTCGAGTTCACGACCGAGCGCGAGCGTCGACAGGGCCTCGCTGTGGCTGAGGTGCAGCTCGGCGAAGTCGTCCCGGACCGTGCCCGCGGCCAGCGCGACCGGCCGCCCGGGGCATGCGGCGCGCACCGCCCGCTGCAGGGCCCGGCAGGCCGCCGCGAGGGAACGGCCGGGCTCCACCAGGACGGTGAGGCCGCCGGGCGTGCCCCAGGCCGGCGTGTGCGAGCCGAGCGCGGTCCGCGCCGCCGACAACAGCCGCTCCTCCTGCACGCGTACGTCGCCGTCGAGACCGCCGGTGACGCGTACGCCGCCGGAGCTCGCTTCTGGTACGCCACCGAGGCGCGCCTCTCGTAGGCCATCGGGACCCGCCGCTCGTACGGCGCCGAGGCGCGCCACTCGTACGCCGCCGTGCTCCGGGTCGGCGCCGCCCACCTCGACCACCACGGCGGCGCGGGAACGCTCCAGGTCCCAGCCGAGTGCGGCGGCCCGGCGGGCGGACTCGGCCCGGTCCCGCGGCGGGTGCGAGACCAGCTCGGTGAGCAGCAACGTCCGGTAGCGGCGCTCCCGTTCGGCGAGCACCCGCTCCTGCACGGCCAGCATCGCGGCCAGGCTCGCCACGTGCTCCACGGCGAGCATCTGCTCCTCGTCCACCGCCCGGCCCGCCCGCGCCCACAGCGCGACCTCGCCGCCGGGGCGGCCGCCCACCGCGATCGGCCGGGTCACGTCCGGCGCGGTGTCCTCGGGCGGCGCGCCCGCCGCGGCGAGGACCGTGCCGTCGGCGGACCGTACGGCCACGGCGGCAGCGGTCTCGGCGGACAGCGCGTCGACCAGGTCGCGGTAGCCGCCGCCGTGCAGCACCGCCTGCGAGAGCCGGTCCCGCAGGGCCTGCGAGCGTTCCAGGCTGAGCGCCTGCCGGTTCAGGACTGTGCCGATGACCTCGGACAGGATGTCGTTCAGCATCACCTCGCCCGGCAACTCCACGATGGGGAAGCCGAGTTCGTCCGCACACCGCAGCATCGCCGCGGGCAGCATCGGCAGATACGGGCCCACCTTCACGCCGAGCGCGGCGAGCCCCCGGCCGGACAGCTCGGGCACGAGCGCGGTCAGCGCCCGCTCGTCGTCCCGGACCGCGTACGCCGTGGTCAGCAGGAACTCGCCGCCGCGCATCCAGCGGATGATGTCCGGCACTTCCATGATGTTGGCGACCCGGATCGCCCGCCGCGCCCCCGACCGCCCCGCGACGAGCCGCGCCCCGCTGAGCGCGGGCAGCTCCAGGGCGCGGGCGACGGTCAGGGTCGCCTCGCCGGCTGTCGACCGGTATGCGGTGTTCGCTGCTGCTCGGGCCACGCCGCCCACTATGGGCGGGTCCCGGAGGGCTGTAAACGCTGCCGACAGAATGTTGTATACGACTTGCGAGCGGAATCCTGGGCCCCGTTCCACTCCGGCCGGGCATGCGCCGGCACGCCCGACTCCGGCCGCCGGGCGCGAACATGACCGGGCGGTGAGCTCGCCCGAGGAACCCGGCCGTGCGGCGGGGCGTGGTCCGTGCGCGCTCTGTGGGGAGCTTCCTGCGCTGGGCCGCCGGTCGGCAGGCAGGCGTGCTGCCTGGGCGTCGTCCCGCGACCATGACCAACGGGTCGGGCGAACTCCCGCCACGACCTGTCGCCCCGAGGGGGCCTGCCCCTCCGTGCTCCGACAGCGTGCTCCGGGCCCAACTCCCGCCTCCGGGCGCGGACATGATCGGGGCTGTGGGCTCGGGCGAGGAACCCGGCCGTGCGACGCCGCTCGCAGCGGATCGCCCTGAGTGGGCCGCGCTTCCGCGCCCCGACCGCGTGCGCTCGGAGTCCACGTCCCGCCTCCGGGCGCGCCCATCGCCCGCGCGGCCCCTACTCGCCGACCGCCCCGCCCCCCCCACGCGCTCGCGTACGCCCAACACCTCCCCGCCCCGCCCCACCCCGTCCGTCGACACTGGCAGCAGGCGTCAACGCGTTCGCGTGCATGCTGGCATCGGGTGCTCATGACCGGGGTCCGGCGCGTTCCTATCGTCCTGGCATGCCTCCACGACCTGCGCTTTCCGTCTGTTCCGCGCCGCTCACCGTGCTCGCCGTCGGCGGCAACGCGCTGCTGCGTGAGGGGCGGCCCGCCACGTTCGCCGAGCAGTACGAGGCGGCCGGGCGGCTCGCCGGGCCGGTGGCCGCGCTCGTGCGTGCCGGGCACCGTGTCGTGGTCACGCACGGCAACGGCCCGCAGGTCGGCCTCCTCAAGCGGCGCGCCGACCTCGCCGCCGAGGCCGACCCCCAACTGCCTTCCCCGGAGCTGGACTTGTGCGTGGCGGACACGCAGGGCGGCATCGGCTGCATCCTCACCCGCGCCCTGGCCGGCGCGCTCCCGGCCACGGGCCCGCCGCCCGTCGCCGTCCTCACGCACACCGTCGTCGACACCGCCGACCCGGCGTTCGCGCGCCCCACCAAACCCATCGGCGCCCACCTGCCCCGCGCCGAGGCGCAGCGGCTCGCCGACCGGCACGGCTGGACCGTCGGCGACGACGCGGGCCGCGGCTGGCGGCGGCTCGTACCCTCGCCCGCCCCGCTGCGCATCGTCGAACTGGGCGCCGTGGCCGCGCTCCTGGCCGCCGGACACGTGGTCGTCGCGGGCGGGGGCGGCGGCATCCCCGTGGCCGTCGGGCCCGACGGGCAGTTGCACGGCGTGGAGGCCGTCGTCGACAAGGACGCCACTTCCGCGCTCCTCGCCACCGGCATCGGCGCCGACGAGCTGATCGTCACCACCGGAGTGGACCGCATCTGCCTGGACTGGGGCACGCCCCACGCCCGCGCCCTGCCCCGCCTCGACCTGGCCGAGGCCCGCCGCCACCTCGCCGACGGCCAGTTCCCCGAGGGCAGCATGGGCCCGAAGGTGCGCGCCGCCCTGGACTTCCTCGCGGCGGGCGGCGGCAGCGTCCTCGTCACGTCGCCCGAAGCGCTCGACCGCGCCCTGCTCGGCCACTCTGGCACCCGCATCGTCCCGGGCCCCGATCCCGGCCGGCAGAACGGCAGTTCACACCCGCCGGCCCGCGTCCCGGTACGGAACACACCCGCCGCCGGCATGTAACACCCCCGAAGCAGGCCCCGTACAGGCTCGTCCGCACCCCGAGCAGTCCAGCTGGACATCCGTACTCCGACGACCCGAAGGACACGTATGCCTCACAGTGCCGCCCCCTCCGTGGCCGCCGCGCACGGCACGTCGTACGCCCACGGCACGTCGTACGCGCCCGACCCCGGTGACCTGCCCGTCGACGGACGCCACCAGCTGCGCACGACCGTCGACACCGCCCGCTGGGGCGAGCTGCCGAACGCGTCGAGCGCGCCCGTCCTCACCGTGGACGACGGGGACACCGTCACCCTCGACCTGGTCTCGCACGAGGGGATCCTGCCCGACCAGGGCCGCGACCCCGTCGCGTTCTTCGCCGACCACGGGGTGCCGGAGCGGCACGTCCTCGCCGACGCACGGGACATCGCCGCCTCCGACCTGGCCCGCGACACCGCCGACCGGCTCGGCCCGCACATCGTCACCGGCCCGGTCGCGGTGCGCGGCGCCCGGCCCGGCGACCTGCTGCGCGTCGACACGCTGTCCCTGTACCGCCGCACCCACTACGGCATCGTCTCCAACCGGCACGGCCGCGGCGCCCTCCCCGGCGAACTCCCCGACGACAGCGCCGAGTTGACCGACCCGGACACCCGCCGCACCCCGACCGGCACGGTCACCGCGTTCTGCACGGTCGAACGGCAGCCGGACGGCGCCGAGTTCGGACTGCTGCGGTACGGCCCGACGGCCAAGGCCCGCTTCCCGCTCGACCCGTTCGTCGGGATCATGGGCGTGGCCAGTGCCGACGAGGCGCCGGTCCACTCGGTCCCGCCCGGCCGGCACGGCGGCAACCTCGACGTGAAGCACCTGGCCTGCGGCTCCTCGCTCTACCTGCCCGTGCAGGTCGACGGCGCCGGATTCCACGCCGGGGACCCGCACTTCGCGCAGGGCAACGGCGAGGTCGCGCTCACCGCCCTGGAGGCCCCGCTCCGCGCCACGGTCCGCCTCTCCCTCGTACGGGGCGACACCGCCCGACGCGTCACGGGCCTGCTCGGCGAGCCGTTCGCGGAGACCCGCACCCACTGGATCGCGATCGGCCTGGACGCCGACCTGAACGAGGCGATGAGCCAGTGCGTGCGCTCCGCCCTCGCGTTCCTCACCGCCCGCACCGGCATGGACCGCGCCACCGCCTACGCCTACCTCAGCGCCGCCACCGACTTCGAGGTGTCCCAGGTCGTCGACAGCGTGAAGGGCGTGCACGCCATGATCCGCAAGTCGGACTTCCCAGGCGTCCTCTGACGCCACGTCAGCAGGCAAGGAGACCCACCGTGACCGCTCTGCTGTTGCGCAACGCGCGCCTGGAAGACGCGCCCGACCCCGCCGACGTGCTGATCCGGGACGGCCGCATCCAGGCCGTCGGCCCCCGCCTCGACCACAGCCGACACCCGCTGGAGGCAGCGGAGTTGGACTGCGCGGGCCGCGTCGTCCTGCCCGGCTTCGTCGAGTCGCATCTGCACCCCGACAAGGCCCTCCTCGACCTCACCCACCCGCAGCCCGCCGGGACGCTCGCCGACGCCATCCGCGTCACCGCCGAACTGAAGGCGGGCTTCACCCACGACGAGGTGCGCGCCCGCGCCGAACAGGTGCTGCGCATGTGCGTCACGCACGGCACCACCACCCTGCGCGCCCACCCCGACGTCGACCCGGTCGCCGGACTCACCGGCCTCGACGTGATGCTCGAACTCCGCGAAAGCTGGGCCGAGTTGATCGCCCTTCAGGTCGTCGCCTTCCCGCAGGAGGGCATCCTCAAGGCGCCCGGCACGGTCCAGCTGCTGCACCGGGCGCTCGCCGCGGGCGCGGACGCGGTAGGCGGCTGCACCTACGCCGAGACCTCGGCCGAGCTGTGCCGACGGCATGTGGAGCTCGTCCTCGACCTGGCCGTCGAGTACGGCGTACCGGCCGATCTGCACGCCGACTTCGCAGACGACGGCTCCGATCCGCGGTTCGCCCTCGCCGAGTTCATCGCCGAGCAGACCGCCGCGCGCGGGCTCGGCGGCCGGGTCACCCTCGGCCACGCCACCTCCCTCGGCGGCCGCCCGCCCGCCGAGCGCCGCGCGGTCCTGAAGGCCCTCGCCGAGGCCGGGGTCGCCGTCGTGCCGCTGCCCGCGACCGACCTGTTCCTCGGCGGCCGCGGCGACACCACCGCCGTACGCCGCGGCCTCGCGCCCGTGCGGGAACTGTGGGAGGCGGGCGTGCTCACCGCCTGCTCCAGCAACAACGTCCGCAACGCGTTCACCCCGTACGGCACCGGCGACGTCCTGGAGACGGCGTTGCTGCTCGCCCGGCTCGGCCACCTCGCGGGCCCCGCCGACCTGCGCCGGGTGCTGCGCATGGTCACGTACGACGCGGCCCGCGTGGTGGGCCTGGCGCAGGAGGACTACGGCACGCACGTGGGCGCCGTCGCCGACCTGGTCGTCGTCGACACCGAGGACTACGACGCGGTCCTCCTCGAGCGGCCGGTCCGCACGGCCGTCCTCAAGTCCGGGCGGATCGTGGCCCGTTCGACCCGTACGACCGAGCTGACGGCCACGCCTGCCGTGGACGTGGAGGTGGCGTGACATGACGACCGCGGACCGCACACCACAGGCCGCGCCCGTGATCCGGGAGCGCATCCCGCACGAGATCGTCGCGTCCGTCCTCGCCGCGACCACCGCGTTCATCGGCGGCACGGCGCTGCACCTCCCGCCGTGGGCGATCTTCATCCCGTGGGCGGGCATGTTCGCCCTCAACCAGAGACCCACCCTCGACAACGCCAGACGGCTCTGGCGCGCCATGCCGATGGGCTCCACCTACGCCCTCGTCATCGTGCTCCTGGAGACCAACGCCGGCACGGCCTTCGGGGAGGGGCAGCTCGCCCGCAACGCCTTCGCCGCGCTGTGCATCCTGGTCGTCAACACCACGCTGATGTACACGGGCCGCATCGGCTTCTTCTCGCTGATCCCCGGCATGTTCTTCGGCTTCGCCAGCTACTTCGCCACGTACTTCGGCGGCTTCGGCTACGACCCGGGCAACCCGTGGGCCGCCTGGGTGTGCGTCGTCGCGATGAACGCCCTCGGCCCGGTCTACGCCTACCTCTCCCGCCGGCTCGCCTTCCCGGTCGTGGTGGACGGCGGTACGGAACGGGTGCCCGGACAGTCCCGCCGTACCGTCACAGCACGCCCCGGCGCCCGCCCACCGGAAGAACAGCGCCACTGACGAAGCTCGCCTCGCCCGACGCGAGGAACCCGATCGCGGCCGCCGGACGCGGTGCGCGCGGTGCGTTCCCCCGTACGGAACGCACGACGCGCGCACCGGCCAACCGGCCGTGCCCTGAACGGAGTTGGGGTCAGCCTGGCACAACCGGGGCCGGGCGGGGGCCGGTTCACACGCTGTACCCGCCGTCGACGGCAAGCGTTTGCCCTGTGATGAACCCGGCCCGGTCCGAGGCGAGGAACGCCACTGCCTCGGCGATGTCCTGGGCGCGGCCGAAGCGGCGCAGCGGAATGTTGCGGCGCGTCACCGCGAGGGCCTCCTCGTCCAGCTCG
Organism: Streptomyces sp. Da 82-17; assembly: GCF_046098215.1. NCBI lineage: Bacteria > Bacillati > Actinomycetota > Actinomycetes > Kitasatosporales > Streptomycetaceae > Streptomyces > Streptomyces sp. Da 82-17. The sequence goes on along the minus strand of NZ_JBJURH010000012.1, from coordinate 131,700 downwards.
CCGCTGTCGATCAGGCGGGCCGCGATCCCGTCGGTCAGCATTCCGGGCCCGACGCAGTTGACCCGCACCCCGTACCGCCCCTCCTCCGCGGCGAGGGCCCGCGCGACCGCCTCGACCGCGCCCTTGGTGCCCGACGAAAGCCCGTCGCGCACGGGGAACCGGCTCGTGGCCGCCGTCGTCACCGCGACCAGACTGCCGCCGCTCGCCCGCAGCGCGGGCAGCGCCGGGTGGACGAGCTGGTAGAACGCGGCGGCGTCGGCGTGCAGCTGCTCCCGGTAGCGGGCCGGCGGCACCTGGCTGAGGTGGACCATCGGCACGTGCGGCCCGGCGGCGTACACCACCGTGTGCAGCCCGTCGTGTGTCCCGGCCGCCTCCTCGACCGCCCCGGCCGCGGCCGCCTCGTCCGCCAGGTCCGCGTGCAGAGCGCGTACGTGCAGCCCTTCACCGCCCAGTTCGGTGACGAGCCGGTGCGCGCCGACCTCGCTGCTGCGGTACGTGAACACGACGTTGCTGCCGCGCCGCGCCAGCGTCCGCACGATCGCCGCCCCGATCCCGCCGGTGCCGCCCGCGACCAGGGCGGCGCCCTTGCGGCCGGAGAAGTCCTCGACACTCATCGCACGCTCATCGGCGGCGCCGCCTTCCCTGGGGCTCTGGGTGCCGGGACCTGCTCTGCGCGCCCGTCCCGACGGAAGCCACAAGAATGCGGGAAGGGGCTCTGGGCAACAAGAGTGAGATCACGTCAGAAACCGTCGGTGAAGGCCGAGTTGACGAGCGGGGTTGCGGTGGCGGCCGAGGTGGTGCCGCGGAGGTGGCCGACCCGCCACGGCCACGGGAACCAGGGCCGGGCCCGTCGTACGCACGCGGCCGGCTCCGGCGGGGCGGGCGTCCGGCACGCGAGGGGGAGAGGGGCGCGCGTGCCCGGGCCCTACCCCAGCGCACGCCTCTGACCTGCCCCTTCCCGTCACGGCGTTGCGTGTGCGGCGTGGGCGAGCGAGGGTCGAGGGGGAGGGGCGAGCTGCGCCTGCGCGGAAGCCGTGCGCACCGTGCCCGCAGGGATGCGTACCGACGAGGAGGACCCTCATGCCCATCGCCACCGTCAACCCCGCCACGGGCGAGACGCTCAAGACCTTCGACGCGCTCACGCCCGAGGAGGTGGAGCAGCGGCTCGCGGCGGCCGAGGCCGCGTACCGCACGCACCGCCTCACCTCCTTCGCCGACCGCACCGCCCTCATGGAACGCGCGGCGGACCTCCTGGAGGCGGACGCCGACGACGTGGCCAGGACCATGACCCTGGAGATGGGCAAACCCCTGAAGGCGGCGCGCGCGGAGGCCGCGAAGTGCGTGAAGGCGATGCGCTGGTACGCGGCGAACGCCGAGTCCCTGCTCGCCGACGAGCACCCCGAGCCGCGCGACGTGGCGGACTCGGGCGCGGCCCGTGCCGTCGTCCGCTACCGGCCCATCGGCTCGGTCCTCGCCGTGATGCCGTGGAACTTCCCGCTGTGGCAGGTCGTACGGTTCGCCGCGCCGGCCCTCATGGCGGGCAACGTCGGACTGCTCAAGCACGCGTCGAACGTCCCGCAGACCGCCCTCTACCTGGAGGAACTCTTCCGGCGGGCCGGATACCCGGAGGGCTGCTTCCAGACGCTGCTGATCGGCTCCGGCGCCGTCGAGGGCATCCTGCGCGACCCGCGCGTGGCCGCCGCGACCCTCACCGGCAGCGAGCCCGCCGGCCGTGCGGTGGCGTCCACCGCCGGGGACGAGGTGAAGAAGACGGTGCTCGAACTCGGGGGCAGCGACCCGTACGTGGTGCTTCCCAGCGCCGACGTCGAGCAGGCCGCGGCGACCGCCGTCACCGCGCGCGTGCAGAACAACGGCCAGTCCTGCATCGCCGCGAAGCGGTTCATCGTGCACGCCGACGTCCACGACGAGTTCCGGGACCGGTTCGTCGCCGGAATGCGGGAGTTGACCGTCGGCGACCCGATGGACGAGGGCACGGACGTCGGCCCGCTCTCCTCCGAGCAGGGGCGCAAGGACCTGGAGGAACTCGTCGACGACGCGGTCGCCAAGGGCGCGACCGTGCTGTGCGGCGGAGCCCGTCCCGAGGGCCGGGACGGCGGCTGGTTCTACGAGCCGACCGTCCTCACCGGCATCACCGAGGACATGCGCATCCACCGCGAGGAGGCCTTCGGCCCGGTCGCCACGCTGTACCGGGTCGAGAGCCTCGACGAGGCCGTCGAGCTCGCCAACGACACCCCGTTCGGCCTGAGTTCCAACGTCTGGACCCGCGACGACGCCGACATCGAACGCTGCGTACGCGACATCCAGGCCGGCGGTGTCTTCGTCAACGGCATGACCGCCTCCCACCCCGGCCTCCCCTTCGGCGGAGCCAAGCGCTCCGGCTACGGCAGGGAACTCGCGGGCGAGGGAATCCGCGAATTCTGCAACCCGACGACGGTCTGGTACGGCAAGTAGGGCCCCTCACGGGAAGCGAGTAGGGCCCTTACGGGAAGCGAGCAGGGACCCTTACGGGAACGGGCGGGGCGGGGGCGAAGGCAGGCCCCTGACCGCCCCCGCCAACCACGCCCCGCAAGCCCCCGCCCTCCCCTCGCCACCGACCCCGTCCTCGTCCCAGCACTCCTCGACGTCCCCCCGGTACACCGCCCGCGCATGCGCGAGCGCCGGACGGTGCTCGCGGGGGAGGCGCGGGAGGGCCCAGTCGGCGGCGGCCTCCTTCGACGTGATCGTCCCGGTGTGCAGCGTGCACCAGATCCGCGCCAGGGTGAGCAGCACGTTGCGGGTGTCGGAGCGCAGCTCGGCCAGCAACTCCGGTACGGAGTCGAGCAGCGCCCGCCGCACATCACCGGCCGTCGGCGCGTCCAGGACCTCCGCGGGCGGCGGCCCGACCAGCGGGGAGTTCCCCTGCAGCACCATCGTGAGCAGCACCGCCAGATCGGGGCTGGGCTCCGGCCCGGGCGTCGCCCCGCGCTCGTAGCTCCCGCGCAGCCACTCCCCGTACTGGAACGCGCAGACCGGCGGATACCGCCACGGCCGTACGTCGCCCTGCGCCACCACCGTCAGCTCCACCGGCCGCAGCGCCCCGGCGCCGGGGCCGGACCCGGGGCCCGAGACCGGGAGCAGCGCCTCGACCAGGGCGCGCCGGACCCGTGCCGACGGCCGCTCCCGTACGACCACGAGCACGTCGATGTCGCTGTGCGGCCGCAGCCCGCCGAGCAGGGCCGAGCCGTGCCGGTACATGCCGATGACGTGGTCCGCCCCGAGCAGCTCGCCGGCCAGGCGGACGACGGTGCCGGTCTGGTCGACGGGGTTCTCCTGCGCGTCCACGGGGCCTCCTGTCGTACGAGCCGAACTGTCACGGTGCCTGCGCCGGTTCGCGCGGCGCCTGCTCCTGCACCCGCTCCGACCGGGGCAGCAGCAGCGGCGTGGCCAGGAGCAGCACCCCGGCGGCCAACAGCGCCGCACGCGTTCCCGCCGCCGCGGCGAGCAGCCCCCACAGGGCGGTGAGCCCGGCCGTGGTGAGCTTGACCGAGATCGACCAGGCCGACAGCGTACGGGCGACCCGGTCGTCCGGCGTGTGCTCCAGGCGGTGCGTGGCCTGGACCGGGGTGAACACGGCGGCGCAGGTGATCAGGCCCAGCTCGACGGCGAGCACGAGCAGCAGCCCTCCGGCGCCGGGCCCCACGAACGCGAGGCCGATCGACCAGCAGACGCGCAGCGTGCCCGCCGTGCGCAGCACCTTGTGCCGGCCGAAGCGCGCGACGAGCGGGCGGGCGAGCCGCGAGCCGACCAGGCCGCCGACGCACGGCAGAGCGAAGGCGAGCGCGTACTGCCAGGGCGCGAAGCCGAGCGGGCCGAGCATCAGCACGGCGAGCGGCGGATGCATGGCCATGATCAGGCCGTTGACCAGCGCGGTGTTGAAGAACAGCGGGCGCAGCGCCGGATTGCGGAGGATCGTCCGCCACCCGTCGAGGAGGTCACCGCGCCGCAGCCGAGGCCGCCCTTTCGCCGCCGCCCCCTGCCCCTCCCCGACGCCCGCCGGATGCGGCTCGTCCCGGCCGACCGCCCGTACCCCGACCGCCGACAGGAGATGGCTGAGCGCGTTGGCCGCGACCGTCACCACCGGGCCCGCCACCCCGACCAGCGCACCGCCCAGCGGCGGCGCGAGCACGGTCGCCGTCCAGGTCGTCGACTCGAACCGGCTGTTGGCGACCAGCAGATGCTCCCCGGGCACCAGCGCCTTCAGGCACGCACCCGCCGCCGCCGTGAACGTGATGTCGGCCGCCGCGACCACCACCGACACGAGCAGCAACTGCCCGAACCCGAGCCCGCCCAGCAGATACGCGACGGGCACGCTGAGCAGCGCCGCGCACCGCACCAGGTCCATCGCGATCATCACGGGCCGCTTGCGCCGCAGGTCCACCCACGGCCCGAGCGGCAACGCCACCACCGCCCCGACGAGCAGCCCCGCCGAGGCGAGCAGCGACACCTGCGTCGGCCCCGCGTGCAGCACCGTCACCGCGATCAGCGGGAACGCGTCGAAGGCCAGCCACGTCCCGAACGTGCTCGCCGCGTACGCCGCCCACAGCCACCCGAACCGCCGCCCCAGCCTGGCCCGCACACGCCCTCGCATCGCTCTCGCCGCCGCCACCGAAGCCAGCGATCGTACGGCACGGCGAAGCGCCGGACGGACCGGGGAACCGGCCCGCCCGGCGCTCGACCGGCCGGTCCGACGTCAGATCGGCCCGCCCGGCGTACGCGTACGCAGACCCCTCAGACCAGTTCGCCGTCGCGGGCGACGACCCGGCCGCCGTGCACCACCAGGTCGCGCTGCGGCATGTCCACGACGACCTGCGGAGCGCCCTCGCCGCGGACGAGCACGAAGTCCGCGGGCGCGCCGGGCTTCAGGTCGGCGCGGTCCAGGTGCATGACGTCGGAGCCGCCGTGCGCGGCCACGTCGTACACGTGCTTCAGCTCGTCGTCCAGGCGGACGTCGGTGACCCAGCCGAGGATGTGCGCGCGATGCAGCATGTCCGCGTTGCCGAACGGGCTCCACGAGTCCCGCACACCGTCCGAGCCGAGGCCCACGCGCACGCCGTGCTCCTGCAGCTTGCCGACCGGCAGCACGAGCGACTCGTTCGGCGCGACCGTCGTCAGGGAGATGTCCAGGTCGCTCAACTCCTCGGCCATCCTGCCGAGTTCGGTGTCGGAGAGGCCGGGCAGGCAGAACACGTGGCTGACGGTCACCTTGCCGCGCAGGGACAGCGCCCGGGTCCGCTCGATGATCGCCCGCATCACCTGCAGGCCCTTCTCGTCCCGGTCGTGCAGGTGGATGTCCACGCCCACGCCGTGCCGGTCGGCGAGGCCGAAGACCAGATCGAGCTGCTCGTCCATCGCGTGGTCGAAGCTGATCGGGTCGATGCCGCCGACGAAGTCGATCTGCCCGCCGCGCGCCGCCTCCTCGAGGAGTTCGGCCGTGCCGGGCGTACGCACCACCCCGTGCTGCGGGAACGCCACGATCTGCACGTCGAGGGCGTGCGCCAGCTTCCGGCGCGCCTCGGCCACGCCCTCCACGCCCGCCAGGTCGTACGCGGGAGCCACGTCCACGTGGGCGCGCATCGCGCGGGTGCCACGGGTCACGGCGTGCGCCATCAGGCCGTACGCCCGCTCGGACACCGGCCGCTTCTGGCTCTTGAACAGCTCCACGTCCTGCTCGACGTAGTCGGCGATGCTGCTCGCCGGCTTGCGCGAGACCCAGTCCCCGCCCCACGTCGTCTTGTCCGGGTGGATGTGCGCGTCCACCAGGGACGGCAGCGCCACCCGCCCGCCGCCGTCGACGACCCGCGCCCCGGCCGGGGCCGGCCCGTCCGTGATCCGGCCGTCGACGACCGTCAGGTCCACCGCCTCGGCCGAGCCGAAGGGCCGGACGTCGCGGAACACCACGGCCCGGCTCGGGCGGTCGTCGTGCCGCTCACGCGGAGCGGCCGACGAGGCGGCACCGGCCGAGAACGCGGTGGCGGTACCGGCCAGAGCGGCGGCACCGACGATCATGCCGCGACGGGACAGAGGCGTCATGGGGGTCTCCTTCGAATGGGACAGGGACGTACGGGCCGTACGGGTCCGACGGGTCGTACGGGCCGTGCGTACGCGGGTCGTACGGGCACGGCGGGGCGGGCGGGCGGCGGTTCGTGCCGGGCCGCCCGCCCTCACCGAGGTCGGAGCAAGGGGTCGGAGGAAGGGGTGCGGTCAGATCGCGACGCCCGAACGGACCACGGCCGTGGGCGACTTGAGGACCTTCACGTCCGCCAGCGGGTCGCCGTCGACGAGCACCACGTCACCGGCGTACCCGGGCGCCAGGCGGCCCGCCTTGCCGTCGAGGCCGATGAGCTTCGCGGCGCCGGTCGTGGCGGTGCGGATCGCGTCGAGCGCGGGCAGACCGGCCTCGCGCATCAGCTCCACCTCGCGGCCGATCGGCTTGATCTTGCCGCCGGACGAGTCGGTGCCCGAGGCCAGCGGAACGCCCAGCCGGTGGGCGGCGAGCGCCCGCTCCTTGGCGGCGGCCAGGAAGGTGCGGCCGCGCTCGGCGAGCACCGGGTCGGGGGAGTCGACCATGCCGGCCATCGCGGCGAGGGTCGGCGTGAAGTACGTGCCGCGGCGCTTCATCTCCTGCAGCGTCTGCTCGCCGATGAACGCACCGTGCTCGACGGACCGCACGCCCGCCATGACCGCGTCGTGGCAGCCCTTCTCGCTGTAGCTGTGGCACAGCACGCCCTTGCCACCGCGCCGCGCCGCCGACACGATCTCGGACAGCTGCTCGCGCGAGTACACCTGCGCCAGCGGGTCCTGCTCCGGCAGCCCGGCGCGCTCGTTCACCCGGGTCTTGACGACGTCGGCGCCGCGCGCCAGGTTGACCTCCACCACGCGGCGCAGCGCCTCGGCGGAGCGGACGCCGTCCTTCAGCTTGGCGAGCGGCGTCAGGTCGGGGTCGGCGAGGATCGTGTCGCCCAGGTCCGGCGTGACGAACACGCCGGCCGCCTTCAGCTGCGGCGCCAGCTGCGGCACCTGCCGCGCCAACTCCCGTACGGCGATGTCCTGGTAGAAGTTGGTCGAGCCGCTGCGCGCGCTGGTGGCGCCCTGGCGCACGGCGTCGCGCGCCTCGGCGGCCGTGTTCAGGTGGATGTGCGCGTCCACGAGTCCGGGCAGGATCCAGCGGCCCCGCGCGTCGAGCTTCTCGACGCCGGAGGGGATCTGCGTACGGCTGCGCGCACCGGCGGCCCGCACGACGCCGTCGACGATCACGACCACCGCGTCCTCGGTGACCTCGCCGGTCGCCGGGTCGAGCAGCGTGCCGCCCTCGACGACCAGGTCGCCCGTCGTGGCCCGGCCGGTGCTTCCGGCACGGGCGCCGGAACGCTCGGCGGCAGCGGCGGTCCGGGGCGCGACGGCCGACAGCGCCGCCGTGGTGCCGGCGAGCGCGGCGGCGCCCGCGAGGATGCCGCGCCGGGTCAGCCGGGACGAGGGGGGCGGGGTGTTCTCGACGCACATGGGTGGCTCCAGGACAGTGAGGGTGGACAGGCGTACGACGGGAGCGGAGGGACCGCGTCCACGTTTTGTATACCGAGCCCGAGCTCATGGCAAGGAGTCGTCAGCGTTTTTGAGGTTGTTGTGGGGTGCTTGTCGGGAATGTTCTGGGACGGGTCCGGGCTTGGTATACCGGCTCTCGCTCCTGGTCCGTCCAGGCCTTCCGCCCTGGCCTCGTGCCTTGGCTCTTCGCCCTGGCCTCGTGCCTTGGCCTTCCGCCCTGATCCTGTGCCGTCTAGCCCTCGTCCTCGAAGAGCGAGCGGAGCGCGACGGCCCGGCTGTCGCGCACGTGCAGCAGCGTGCTCGCCGCCGCCGTCTCCTCGTCGCCGGCCGCGATGTGCCGGAAGATCAGGTGGTGCTGGGCCCGCATGTGGTCGGGCTCGGCGCGCATCCCGAACAGCAGCTGCAACTGCCAGCTGAGCTGCTCCATCATCCGCTCCAGGAGCGGGTTCGCGGCGAGGGCGACGATGCCCTCGTGGAACGCCGTGTGCGCGGCGACCTCCCGCGCCCCGTCGTCGCTCCGCGAAGCGGTGTCCGCGCTCTCCAGCGTGCTCCGCAGCCGCGCGAGCCCGGCCGCCTCGTCGGGCGCGTGCGCGGCGACCCGCCGCGCGGCGAGCCGGGACGCCTGCACGGCGAGCGGCTCCCACACCTCGTACAGGTGCTGGACGTCGGCGCGCTCCAGGCGGCGCACCCGCACCCCGCTGTGCGGCAGCAGTTCGAGGAGGCCCTCGGCGACGAGCGCGCGCAGCGCCTCCCGGACGGGCACGCGGGACATCCGCAGCTCTTCGGCGATCTCCCGCTCGACGAGCCGCGAGCCCAGCGCGTACCGCCGGTCCACGATGCGCTCCCGGACCGCCTCGCGCGCCTGCGCGCTCAACGACGTCCGTTCCGTCCCACTCGCACTGCTCGCCACGTGCACCGTCCTCCGTTCACCGGTCGACCCCGCATGGAGGATACGGCGCTGCGCGGCCCTCCCGGGCCCTGCCGGGCCTCGGTCACCCGGGGTCGGCCGCCGGAGCCGGGTCGGGCGCCGGAGCGGGAGCCGGCTCCGGCGTGGGGGCCGGGCGGAGGGCGGCCCGCGTGACGTCGGCGGCGAGCTCGACCACGTCCGGCCCGTACGCGTCCGGGTTCACGACCTTGAGCACGAGGCAGAACGGCTCGTTGCCGTACTTGCGCATCAACTTGCCGTAATTGCGGGCGAGATAGCGGACCGCCGCGTGGTTGGTGTTGGAGTGCTGGCCGGACGCGAGGAACACGGGTCTCGCGTCCGGCGCGGTCCGGCCGTCGGTGAGCCGCGCCAGCAGCACGTGCTCGCTGACGCCGCGCTCCCAGCGGTAGGCCTGACCGCCCACGCGTATCGCACTCTGCTCCGGGCCCCGCTCCGGGCTGGTGTCGACCTGGACGCCGGGCAGCAGCGTGCGCAGATGTGCGGCCATGCGCTGGTTGGAGACGGGGCCGCCGACGCAGAACTCCGTGCGCTCGCCGAAGCCCTGCCGCATCGCGTCGTGCGCGACGATCTCCGCGTTCGCCCCGCAGTCCTTGATCAGCGCGTACAGCTCGAGGAGTGCGAACACGTCCCGCCGCGCCACCGACCAACCCCCGCCGCCCGCCGACTCGTTGACGACGAGCAGGCACTCGGAGTTGTCCGGAAGGCCGAAGAACCGCTGCTTGCGGCGGAGTCTGCGCCGCCACAAGTACGTACGCGCGCACCAGCCGATCGCCGTGGCGATCCCGGTGGCGATCACACCCAGCACGATGTTGCGCACGTCGTCGTTCATGCCCGCAACCGTATCGGCCCCCACTGACAACGCCTACGGGCCAGGGGAGTTGGGGCGCGGACACGTGAGTTTCGGCAGCGGCCGAAACCTCTCCCGGCCGTCCCGTCCGCTTCCCTAACGTCCGGGTATGAACCACAACAGCGCGATCAGGAACCGTACGGACAGGGCCGGGAGCGGCGGCGTGCGCAGGCCGCGGCGGCGCCTGGCCGTCCTCTGCGCGGGCCTCGCCCTCGCCGTCGCAGCAGGCGGCGGCACAGCCGCGGCCACCGGCACGGCCGCGCCGGCGGGCGCGGACCGACGGCAGGCCCCGGCCCTCCAGGAACGCGTCGCCTTCCAGGAACGCGTCGCCCTCCAGGGGCGCATCGACCGGCACTTGGCGGCCATGGACGTCCCGGCCCGCCAGACGGGCCGCGACACGATCCGCACCGCCGACGGCTCGACGACCATCACCTTCACGGAGCCGGGCGAGCCCCGGGACAGCAGTTGCCGGAGCGGCCGTCTGTGCCTGTGGGCGGGGGACCACTACGACCACAAGAAGGTCGTGTTCCGCACGTGTGCGTTCCGGAAGTTGAGCGCGTACGGCTTCAAGGACCGGCTCACGTCCTTCAAGAACCACCAGACGCGCGGCACGCGGACGAAGTTCTACGTGTGGCGCGGCCACTGGGCGCATGTCTTCGGCAGCACGGCTCCGCACCGCGTCCCGGATCTGCAGGGCACGGAGTACAACAACGACGTGGACGCGGTCCGCGTCTGCTGACCGCCGGACGGGCCGTCGTCACCGGCGCAGCGTCGACTCCGCCGCCCGCAGGGCCTGTTCGGCGTACCCGCGGCCGAACAGCACCGCGTGGACAAGCAGCGGGAACAGCTGGTGCAGGGCGATGCGGTCCCGACGGCCGGGAGCGAGGGGAGCGGTGTCCTCGTAGCCGTCGAGGACGCGGTCGAGGTGCGGGCAGCCGAAGAGGTCGAGCATCGCGAGGTCGGTCTCGCGGTGCCCGCCGTGCGCGGCCGGGTCGATCAGCCAGGCCGCGCCGTCCGCGTCCCAGAGGACGTTGCCGCTCCACAGGTCGCCGTGCAGCCGCGCCACCGGCTCGGCGGGGCCCGCCAGTTGAGGCAGCCGTTCGCAGACCCGCTCCACGACCCGGGCCTCGGCGGCGCGCACCGTCCCCGCGTCGACGGCCCGCCGCAGATACGGCAGGACGCGCTGCTCCGCGTACCAGCCGGGCCAGTCGTCCCCGGTGACGTTCCGCATCGGCGCGAGCCCGATGTACGCCTCGGTCGGGCCGCCCGGCGGCGGTGCGCCGAACGCGTCCGCGCCGCGGGCGTGCAGCGCGGCCAGCTCGCGCCCGAAGTGTTCCGCGCCGTCCGCGCTCGCGCGCCCCGACGGCACCCGGTCGAGGACCAGCCAGTGGTCGTCGTGGCCGTGCACCCGCGGCACGCGTACGCTCCCCGCCTCCGCCAGCCACCCCAGCCCGGCCGCCTCCGCCGCCACCGCGCCCGGCTCGTCGGCCCGCTTCACGACCACCAACCGCCCGCCGTCCAGGGCGACTTCGGCGAGCGCCGCCGACAACGGCCGCACCCGGTCCACGGGCCGCCCGGTCAGCCGCGCGGCCACACTCCCCGGCGACTCCTCGGACGGCCGGGACCCACTGCGGTACGAGCTCATGCTGCAGTTGTACGCCAACTCCGCGCCCTCCGCCGTACCCCCGCACGGCACCGAGCCGCCCCGGGCGCAAGCCCTTTCGGGCCGGGCCGAAACACCTGGCGCCCATCCGGAGGCGGCCGGAACACTCGACACCCCACAAGCCCGGTGCTGCCTTCGCGCACTCTGCGGCGCCATGGATCGGGGGGTTCATGACGTCCGGCGCACGAGGCACGCACGGGAGGCCCGGCACGCGGCACGACCCGCCGCACCTCCGAACGGGGCGGAGACGGCGCGCCACCGCACGCACACCGGGCACCGCGCGCCGGGGCCGCTCAGGACCGGCCCCGGCGCGCGGAAAGCGTCACGCGAACGGTTGATGATCCCGGCTGACGGCTGACGGCTGACGGCTGACGGCTGACGGCTGACGGCTGCCCGCCCCGTCGCCGGCCCACGCCCGCCCCTGAATCAGCCCCGACGAGCCGCCCCCGGACGACTCACCCCTCGACCCCCGCCTCCAAAACTGCCCGTGCCGCGAGCCTGGCGTGTCGGGCGGCGGTCGTGTCGCCGGTGAAGGTGGCGATGGCCATGGCCCCGTCGAACAGCACGGCGAGCTGGGCGCCGACCGCGGCCGGGTCCCGTACGTCCGTGTCGGCCGCGAGGGCGGTGATCAGTTCGCGTAGGCGCTGCTTGTGGGCCTGGACCGTGTCGACCACGATCGGCGCCGCGGCGCCCGCCTCGCCGAACGCGCCCGCGAACACACAGCCGTGGAAGCCGGGCCGATTGAACCAGTCGTCGAGGAAGTCGAAGACGGCGAGGACCCGTTCGACCGGGTCGTCCGACCGCTCGGCGCGCTCGGCGATCGCGTCGCGGGCGATGCGGTCGCGGCGTACCAGGCACGCGGCGAGCAGCTCGTCCTTGGAGGGGAACATGCCGTACAGCTTCTTCAGCGGCACCCCCGACTCGGTCCGTATCCGCTGCATCGTCACCGCGTGCACGCCGTGCGTGAAGAACAGGTCGTCGGCGACCGCCACGACGTGTGCGAGCCGCTCGCCGTCCACCAGGCCGTCCATGCGCTGCCGAGCCCTCCCCGAACCGTGGGTCGACGCCCGGTCAGGGCGCGAGAACTGTCATTCTCGGATGTCCGGAACCGGCCTGTCCATGGGGTACGAGAGATGCGCGCAGGTCGGCGCGGGGCGCGCGCCCTGCCGGTGGGGGTGGCCCGAATGCGCCGGTACCACCCCTCACGCCCCGTTCGACGCCTTGAGAACGCCGGTTCTCGCCAGTACCGTCGCGAAAAGAGAACGGCCGTTCTCCGGCGACGCCCGTGCCTTCGGTCGACCAGGGCCGCACGACCGGCGAAGGCGGCACCGGCGGGGACGCGCAACTCACAGCCGACGCGGGACCGGTCGGCGCCATCGGGGGACTTCGGAAGACTTCGGGGGAAGTCGTGCTGCGGATGCACTTCAGCGCCGGTGACCTGGCGCGCACCAGGATCGCGGACGGTCCCGACCCACTCTGGGAGACCGTCCTGAGCATGCAACAACTCCACGAGCCGAGGCCCGAACCGCTGCTCGACGCCTGGCGGCGCAGAGCGTGCGGCCGAGGCCGGGCCGCCCAGCGCGTCCTCGCCCCGCTCATGCCGAGGCGCGGCTACTTCCCGGACTTCCTCACGCCCGCCGCCGCGGCCGGCGGCCTGGAGGAGGGCATCGACGCCGTGCTGAGCACCCCGCGCCGCCGCCTGCGCACCGAGGTCGGCCTGCTCGCCGAGGACAACTCCCTTCCGTCCTGGGCGAGTTCGCTGGCCGAGGGCGACCCCGGCACGCTGCGCCGGTTCGGTGCGGCCCTGCGCCAGTACCACGCGTCCGTGCTCGGCCCCGCCTGGCCGGACATCGCGGCCCGCGTCCGGCGCGACCGCATGCACCGCACGGGCACGCAGGTCCGCAGTACCACGGACGCGATGCTCCGCACCTTCGCCCCGCTGCTGCACTGGCAGCCACCGGTGCTGTGCGCGGCGTACCCGGTCGACCGGGACGTGCACCTCCAGGGCCGCGGACTCCTCCTCGTGCCCTCGTACTTCTGCCGCCGTACGCCCGTGGCGCTCCTGAACGACGAGCTGCTGCCCGTGCTCGTCTACCCGGCGCGGGCGCCGCTCGTCCCCGAACAGCCGCCGCCCGCGCCCCGGTTGGCGCCGCTGCTCGGCCACACCCGGGCGGCCGTCTTGCAGACACTCCAGGAGCCGCGTACGACCAGCGAGTTGGCGCAGTACGCGGGCGTCTCCCTGTCGTCGGCCAGCGAGCACGCGGCCGTGCTGCGCCGCGCGGGCCTGATCATCAGCACGAGAGAACGCCACCGCGTACGGCACACCCTCACCCCGCTCGGCAGAGACCTGCTCACCGGCCGCTGCTGAAGGACCCGCTCCCGCTCAAGGACCGCACCAGTCGCAGAACCCGTACCAGCCGCAGAACCCGCACCAACCGAAGGGCCCGCCGCTCACAGCGGGGCGCGGACGAGGGCGCGGGCCACGGGCTCGCCGGTGCGGCGTGCGTACCGGATGCTCTGGCGCACCTCGCGCAGCGAGCGCGGCCGATATCCGGGACCGCCGCAGCAGCTCTTGTGGTACCCCAGGCCCGCGTTCAGCAGCACCGACACCGTCCGCCAGCCCGCCCGGTCCCGCCGCGGCGGCGCCGCGAACGCCGACCCCGCGTGCAGCAGTGCCCCGGCGCAGCGCGGACAACTCCGCTGCCGGGCACGGTCGTACGCCTGCTTGTACGAGACACGGCACGTCAGGCACACGTAGTGCGTCTTGCCGACGGGCTGGTGCCGGGCAGTGGTGGTGGACATGCCCCGCACGGTAACGGCCGGGGGGCCGGTGCCGCGACGGGATTTCGGCACCGCCCGAGCGCCGCGCGCTGCTACGCCGCCGCATGCGCCGGAGCCGCGGGCCGCCCGCCCGGGTGCCGGTGCCGCCAGAACCAGAACACCCCGCAGGAGAGCAGCGCCCACGCCCCGAGCACCAGGAACGGGAACGCATGCTGATGCCCGCCGAAGTACACCGCCGTGTGCTGCGCGTTCACCGACGCACCCGGCGGCAGCCACTGCCCGATGTGCCCGAGCGGCGACGGCAGCAGCGGCCACGACACGGCGCCGCCCGACGACGGGTTGCCGAGCAGCACCATCAGCCCCCAGGTCGGCAGCATCGCCCACCGCCCGAACAGGGTGTTGAACATGGTGAACACCATGCCCGAGGCGAACATCGTCAGCGCGAGGATCAGCCACGACTCCACGAACGGCAGATCCACCGCGCCGAGCCACCAGTCCACGACCGCGGCGATCGCGAACGCCCCGAGCAGCGCGTACGCCGCCGTGAACGCGATCCGCTCCAGCGGGTTCAGGCTCCGCGCGTGCACCGACAGCTGGATTGCGCCGACGAAACCGATGATCACCGCCGCGAGCGAGATGTAGAAGATCGCCAGCCCGCGCGGATCGCCCGGCTGCATCGGGTTGACGTCCCGCACCGTGACCGGAAGCCCGACCTGCCGCCCCACCGACTGGCCCGCGTCCGCGAGGAGTTGGGCCACCGACGCGCCCGAGGCCCCGGACACGGCGAGCGTCACCCGGCCCGTGCCGTGCACGTCCAGGATCGCGAACGCCCGCTGCTCGTCCACCGACTCCCTCGCCTCGGCGTACGTGTCGTACGACGTCAGGGCGAGCGTCGCGTCGAGGGCCTCCTCCATGCCGTCGACGAAGGCCCGGCCGCGCGCCGAGTCGTGCGCCCCGACCACGGCGGCGGGGACGTGCCGGGGCGTCGGGTTCGCCATCGAGTACGTGTAGCTCCCGGCGAACAGGCCGGCGGCCGCGGCGAGGATGAACACGAGGACGAGCGCGGGCAGGAACGGCGACTCCTTGAACGCCTCCCACCGCTCCCGCCGCGTGGGCACCCGGCCGTGCGCGCCGTGCGGCGGATGCGGAGGCTGGTCCGCGTGCGGCGGCTTCGGCTGCGGGTCCTCGCCGGTCTCGTCCATGCCCTCACGGTAAGCAGCCGTGCGCGCGGCCCCCTACCGGTGAGGGCCCGTACGGGCGGCGCCGCGACCTCCGCCGGACACCGGGAGGGCCGAGGTCCGCGCCGCCCCGACCCGCACCGGACCGGCTAGCTCGCCAACAGCCGCCTGCGGAACAGGTCGAGCACCCCGTCGAGCGCGGCCCGCGTGGCCTGGCCCGGCTCGTCGATCAGATGCTCGGTGAGGACCGAGTGCGGGGCCTGGACGCCCGCCGGGTCGGCGTCGGAGTCCTCCAGCTCCACGGCCACGAACGCGTCGCCCAGCTCGCGGCGCAGGAACGCGAACCGTGCGTCGGGCACGAGCCGGTCGCTGCGGAACCGCAGCCCGTGCACCTGGAGGCCGTCGCGGGCGCAGCGGGCCTTGACCGTGGCGAGGTCGGCGGGCGAGATGTCGATCCCGGCGGCCCGGCGCCGGTCGATGGGCAGCGGCAGCGACGGCTGCGAGAGCACCGGCGCGAGCATCCGCTCGTCGGTGGCCATGGCCAGGGCGAACCCGCCGGTGAAGCACATCCCGACCGCGCCCACGCCGGGCCCGCCGCACCGCTCGTGCTCGTACGCCGCGAGCCCGCGCAGCCAGTCGACCACAGGGGAGCTGCGTCCGACCGCGAACCCGGTGAACTCCCGGCTCACGCAGACCTTCAGGATGCTCGACGCCATGTACGCACTCGACCTGAGCTTGCCGTGCGCCGCCGGGTTGGGGTCCCGCCCCGGGCGGCCGAAGAGGACGGGCAGGACGGCCGTGCACCCGATGGCGGCCACTCGTTCGGCGAAGGCCAGGACCTTCGGTGTGATGCCCGGGATCTCCGCGATGACCACGACGGCGGGCCCGCTGCCGCGCCGCAGCACGTCATGGGTGACACCGTCGTGCGTGAACGAGTCGCGCTCGAACCCGGACAGATCGTGGTCGGCCATCGTGTCCCCCAAAGCCCTTGCCCATCCTGGCAGTTGGCCCCTCGGCCGGACGCGCCGACCGTGCACGGGCAGTCCCGAGCATGCCACCCCGACGATCACCGCGGCCCCGCGCCCCTCCCGCTGCGACGAACACCACAGCACGCCCGCCCCGATCGCCGATGCACACGCACCTCCGGAATCCGTGCAACGACACAGGTGAATTACGGGCCTCTGTGGCTGGGCCATGCGGAGCAGTTGTGGGGCGTGTGCGGCGTGTCCGTCCTAGAACCGATGCAGAGTCACTTTCTTTTTCCGTTTCCCCCGACAGGGAGAAAGGTCGGTGCGCGTCGTGTCGTCGCGTCTGTCTTTCGCGGTGGGGCTCGCCTGCACGGCGGGCCTGACCGGTCAGTTACTGGCCGCATCGCCGGCCCTCGCCGAGGAGGGCCGGTCCGGGAACGCTCCGGAGCCGCCCTGCACGTCCTCGTCCGGCGCCTACCAGTGGCAGTTGGAGAAGAAGCTGGGGCTGCCGCAGGACGGCGTCCAGAGCACCCAGGACTGCATCATCATCCGCCGGGCCCAGCAGCGCCTCGGCATCAAGCCCGCCGACGGCAAGGCCGACCTGCGGACGTACCGGATGCTCCTCGTCTGGGAGGTCAGGAAGAACCCCAACGCGCAGGGCAAGTGCCCGGTCCGCTCGTACCGGGTCACGTGCGTGGATCTGAACCGGCAGATCATGTGGGTGCAGACGGGCAAGAAGGTCGTCTTCGCGCCCGTCCCGATCCGCAGCGGCAAGAACGGGTACGAGACGCGGCGCGGCTGGCACAAGATCTACCTCAAGCGCGCCCGGCACTTCTCGACCATCTACAACAACGCCCCCATGCCGCACTCGCAGTTCTTCAACGGCGGGCAGGCCTTCCACGGCACCAAGTCCGACCTGTTCAAGTCCGGCTCGCACGGCTGCGTGAACATGTACGCGGCCGACGCGAAGCGGCTGTTCGACCTCCTGAAGGTCGGGGACCGCGTGTACGTGTGGGGCACCAAGCCCGGCACCGGCAAGCGCAACGGCACCTATTCCGACGACGTCCTGATCGCCCAGGGCTTCGGCTCGTTCAACATCGCCGAGGACCCGACGGCCGACCGTCCGCCGACGCAGGAAGAGCTGCAGGCGGCGTTCGACGAGTGACCGGACGGCCCGTACGACGCGGCTGACCGGACAACAGAAAAGGCGGGCGGGGCGGCAGATGAGCCGCCCCGCCCGCCCCTTTTCAGGGACCTGGCGTCGGGGACGTCAGTGGCGGTGCTTTCCCTTGCCCTTCTCCTCCGGGATCAGGAAGCGCACGTACTTGTGGTCGCCGTTGATGACGATCGGGCCCTTGCAGCGCGGCTTCGGCAGACCGTAGCCGTCCGGGACGTCCGTCACGCACACCGCGTACCGGCCGGGGGACAGCTTCGGGAACGTGCACCAGCCCATGTTGTTGCCCGTGCAGGACGGGGCGATGGCGCGGTCCTTGTACTTCTTGAGCTCGAAGGCGACGCCCGGGACGCGCTTGCCGTGCTTGTCGTACGCGATGCTGGTGATCGCGCCCGGCTTCTCCGCCTTGCCGGCCTTGCAGGTGGCCGAGGCGATCACGGCGTCACCGGCGAGCGGCTTCTTCGCCACCCGGACGTGGACGGCGTTGACGGTGAGCGAGCCGTCGGGGTTGTGCACCTGCTCGTTGAGCGTGATGGAGCCGAGCCCCGCGGGCAGTTCGACCTTCGTGTTCGGCGCCGGGTTGACCGGCAGCTTCACGGTGCCCACGCCGAGCGGCGCCTTGACCGTGCCGTTCAGGATGACGGTGTTGCCCCGCGGCCGGGTGCCGGGCCGGGCGTCGCAGCGCGCCCCGATCGCGTCCGCGCCGATGGAGGCGAGGCGCAGGTTGAGGCGTGCCTCGGCCGTCTTGGCGGTCGCGAACGTGGTGCCCGTCGTGGCGTTGCCGTTGGCCCTGGTGCTGAGCGCCTTGACCGAGAGCACGTTGGGCACGGTCAGCTGGGCGAGGTTGGCGGCCGGGGGACCGGCGGTGTAGCGGGACTTGGCCACCTCGGCGATCTTGACCGGGCCGAGGGAGGCCTTGGCGCCGTACGCCGAGCTGGAACCCGCGGCGGCGTGCGCCGTGCCCGCGGTGGTCGCGACCAGGGATGCGGCGAAGACGGCGCCGAGAGCGGCCCGACCCGCCACACCCATGTTGATTGAGGCCATGAGTTTCCCTTCGTGAAGAGCAGGAGCGCGCCGGTCTCCGCCGGGGCCGATCGCGGCGCCGGGGCGGGCGCGCTTCCTGGACGTCGGACGCGGCGTCCGACGTCGGCCACTCGTACCCCCTCGAAGGTCATGACCTATCCGATACACAGTCAAATGGTGTGTTTATTCACCTGACTGGCCATATTGGCTTCGGCGTGCCTCCGTGAGTCCGCTAGGGACACCGCGACGGAAGGGCACGCCGCAGTACGGGGGACAGGTCGCCCGAGGCAAACAGTCCTGGCTCAACTGCGCTCCGGGGCAAGGGAGATCAGGGTGCTCACAGCCGCGCCGACCGGTGGGTGACACGCCCGTCGACGACCGTGAGCAGCACCGGAAGCTCCGGCAGATCCGTCGCCGCGGTCGTCAACGGGCTCTCCGCGAACACCGTCAGGTCCGCCCGGCAGCCGACCGCGATCCGGCCGGCCCGGCCCTCCTCGCCCGCCGCGTACGCCGCGTTGACCGTCGTCGCCCGCAACGCCTCCAGCGCGGTGAGGGCCTGCTCCGGTCCGTGCGGAGGCTGCGTCAGATCCCGGCTCGGGCGCCGGTGCCGGGCTCCCGCCATGACCTGCAGCGGCGGGAACGGGGCGATCGGCCAGTCCGAGCCGAGCACCACCGTCGCCCCCGAGTCCCACAGGTCCCGGCAGCGCCAGGCGCGCCCCGCCCGCTCCTCGCCGAGCCGCCGCGACCAGTTGTCGGTGTGGTCGGCGCGCGTGAAGTCGCAGCAGTGCGTGGGCTGCATGGACGCGACGACGCCGAGCTCCGCGAAGCGCCGCAGGGTGTCGTCCGGCACGGTCTCGATGTGCTCGACCCGGTGTCGTACGCCCCCGTCGCCGCCGCCCGCCGCGGCCACGGCGTCCAGGGCGTGCCGTACCGCCGCGTCGCCGATGGCGTGGGTGGCCGTGGGCACTCCGGCGCGGTGCAGGGCGCCGATGACGTGGGTGTACGCGGCCGGGTCGGGCCAGAAGGCGTGCGTGGACTCGCCGTGGCAGTCGGGCTGCTCCAGCCACGCCGTGCCGTTGTCGATGGTGCCGTCCATGAACAGCTTCACGCCGTCCACCCGCCACAGGGCGCCGCCGACGCCCTGCTGTTCGACGAGTGCGCGCACCCCGTCCGCGTCCACGCCCGGCTGGCACCACGGGGCGACGCGCAGGCGCAGCGGCAGTTCGCCGGTCTCGTCGAGGTCGCGGTAGAGGTCCAGGCTGTCGCCGCCCGCGTCCATGGCGTGCCCGCCGGTCAGGCCGGACGCCGCCATCTCCCGCAGCACGGCGGCCAGTCGGGCCCGGCGCTCGGCACGGGTCGGCTGCGGGGCGGCACGCTCGACGAGCTCGCAGGCGGCGTCCTCCAGGAGCAGCCCGGTCGGGCGGCCGTGCGCGTCGCACACCACCTCGGCGGCCTGGTCGAATTCCCGCGGCCCGGCCACACCCGCGAGTTCGAGGGCGCGCGGGCTCGCCAGCATCGAGTGGGCGTCGAAGAGCTGCAGCAGCGCGGGCACCCCGTCCAGTACGGGCGCGAGCGCCGCCGACGCGACGGGCCGGTCCCCGAACACGTTCGGGTCGAGTCCCCACCCCCGCAGCCACTCGCCGCGCCCCAACTCCCGTACGGCATGCGCGAGTTCGGACCGCACCTGGTCGAGGTCGGTGCAGCCCGACAGGTCGAGGCCCTGCGTCATCTCCGCGCCGGAGACCGGGTGGAGGTGCCCGTCGACCAGGCCGGGCGTGAGGACGGCGCCGCCCAGGTCGACCACCTCGGTCCCGGCCCCGGCGAGCGCCCGGATCTCCCGGTCGTCCCCGAGCGCGGCGATCCGCCCGTCGACCACGGCGAGCGCGCTCTGCGGCAAGATCTCCCCGCTCACGGGGTCGAGCAGGCGGGCGGAGAGCAGAACGAGGGAAGTGCGCACGAGGGCTCCTGGCGGGGTGGTCGGGGTGGGCGGGGTTGTCGGGGTGGCGAGGTTCGGGGCGGCTGGTCGGTCGCCTTGCTCGCGGGGCGGTGAGCTGGGGTTGGTCGGTTCGGGCGGGCCGGGGGGCCGGGTGGGAGGTCGCGGGGGCGGGTCTCTGCCTGCGACGTCGGTCCCGGCGCCGGGCGAGGGGGGCGACCGCCAAGGGGAGCGGTCTCGGCTGCTGAAGAGCCGGTCGTGCACGCCGTCGCCGCTCGGGGGCGCCGGTCGCATGACGCCGTTCGGGCCGCCGCTCGGGAGCGAGGCCGGTCACTCGCCGACCCGCCCACCGCCGCCCTGAGGAGGCCGCAGGCCCGAGCGGGCCGCTGTCGTGAGCCCCGGCCCTCCGCCCTCAGGCGTCCTGCGGCTCCGCGGGCCGCGCCAAGTCCGCCTCGCTGAGCCCCTCCGCGATCGCGCTCAACGTCCCGCTCTCCAGGCCGAGTTCACGCTCGGCCGTCGTGACCGCCATCCGGGCGACCGCGTCGGGGCGGTCGACGGTGCCGGTGTTGGCGTGGGCGCCTAGGCCGTCGAGCACGACCAGGATGTGAATGGCCGTCAGGAGCGGGTTGTCGGTACGGAATTCGTCGTCCCGTACGCCGTCCCCGATGACCGCCGCGAACCGCGTGCGCCAGGCCGCCTCCTGGACCTCGACCCGCTCGCGCAGCGTGGGCCGGTAGCGGCTCAGATGCCGGGCGTTGATCCACAGCCGCGAGACGTCGTCGTACGCCGGTCCCGTCGCGAGCGCGAAGAAACGGGCCAGGTAGTGGGCGGGGGAGCCGTCGGGCCGCTCGTCCGGGAGCAGTGCGTCGAGCTCGCGGCCCGCGGCCCGGCCGAACGCCTCGGCCACCAGGTCCTCGGCCGACGGGAAGTAGTGGCTGATGAGGCCCGGCCGCACGTCGAGCTCCTCGGCGATCCGGCGGAGCGTGATGCACTCCAGGCCCTCGGTGAGCGCCACCTGCGCCGCCGCGTCGACGATTTCCGCACGTCGGGCGGCCGGGGATTTTCTGACTCGCTTGCGCTGAACGCTTGACGGCATACCCCGGATGCTATTGAGTACCCGACCAATAAGCAAGCAGGTGGGTAGTCCCGAGCACCCGGAGGGGCCATGGCGTCCACACTTCCCGAACCGAGTCCCGCCGTACGCGAGTCTCTCGAACCGCCGAGGTCCGAGCGCGCGACGCACGTCGAGGCGCACGGCATCGACCACATTCCCGAGGGCGAACGGCACGGCAGGCCGCGGCAGTTGTTCTCCGTCTGGGCCGCGGGCGGCGTCACGTATCTGAGCCTGGTCGTCGGCGGCGCCCTGGTCCTCATGGGCCTCGACCTGTGGCAGTCGCTCGGCGTGATCGTCGTGGGCAACCTCTTCTGGCTGCTCACCGGGTTCCTCGCGATCTCCGGCCCCGCGTCCGGCACCCCGAGCGAGGTCATCACCCGCGCCCTGTACGGCATCCGCGGCAACCGCGTGAACAACGCCGTCACCGGCTGGATGATCTCCGTCTGCTACTTCGCCCTCAACCTGGCCGCCGCCGCGACCGCCGGCTTCGCCCTCGTCGAACGCGTCGGCATCACGGCCACGACCGGCGTGCAGATCGCCGTGGTCGTCGTCATCGCGGTGCTCACGCTGACCATCAGCGTCTACGGCCACGCCATGATCGTGAAGCTGTACTTGCCGATCACCCTGGCCCTCACCGCGGTGTTCGCGGCGGTCGCCGTCGCCGTCGTGCAGCACACCGACTTCTCGTACGCCCCGAAGGCGCCGCTCACCGGCGTCGACCTGTGGGCCGTGCTGCTCGCCGGGGTCACGCTCATCGCCTCCGGGCCGCTCTCCTACACCACCAGCGCGGACTTCTCCCGCTATCTGCCGCGCACCAGCTCCGCCAAGGCCGTGCTCGGCTGGACCGCGCTCGGCGCGTTCCTGCCCGGCGTCCTCGTCTCCGCGCTCGGCGCGATGGCCGCCACCACCCTCGACATGAGCGACCCGCAGACCGCCCTGGAGTCGATCCTGCCCGGCTGGTTCGCCCCCGTCTTCCTAGTCGCCCTCGTCCTCGGCACCATCGCCATCAACGCCCTGACCGCCTACAGCGCGGGCCTCGCCCTGCAGGCCGTCGGCGTCCGCATCCGCCGCACGTACAGCGTCCTCGTCGACGGCGCCGCCGCCGTCGCGCTCACCCTCTACGCGCTGCTCGTCTCCAACTTCCTCGACACCGTCAGCAACGTCCTCCAGCTCACCGTCGTCCTGCTCGGCCCGAGCATGTCGATCTACGCCGCCGACATCGCCCTGCGCCGCAACCGCTACGACGGCCTCGCGCTCACCGACGAGTCCCGGCACAGCCCCTTCTGGTACCGCGGCGGCGTCAACTGGGCCGGCGCCTGCGCCCTGGCCGGAGGCGTCACCGCGTCCGCCCTCGGCGTCAACACCCTCTACACCGGCCCGATCGCCGAGGCCCTCGACGGCGTCGACCTCGCCCTGCCGGTCGGCCTGGTCGTCTCCCCGCTCCTCTACGTCCTGCTGATGCGCACCCCGCTCGGCGCCCCCGCCCGCCCCCTCTGACCGCACCCGGCACCCCACCCCGCACGCCCCCCCGCACCCCGAAGGCCGTACGCACCGGCCGGTCAGCGACGCCGACACGATGACCGGCCGGTCCGTCGAGGCCTCCCACCGGCGGCTGTGCACGACCTGCCGAACGCCAGTGGCGACCGCCACCTCCGATGGGGATGATGGAGAGATCTTCGGCCCCGCACGAGGGCAGACAGGAGACGCGACCTCGGGGGAGACTCGGGAGGCCGACAGCCGCGGTGGCCACGGGAGAAGGGAGCGGACCGATGAGTACGGCGGACGCCCCGCCTCCAGACCTCGATCCCGACGACCCCGACCCACACGGTCCCGCCGCCCCCGCCGCCGACCACGCCGCCGCCCCCACCGAACCTGCGCCGGACGACGCCGCCCCCGAGAAGCCCGACGGGGACGACCTCGCCGCGGAGGACTCGGTCACGGAAGAGGACTCGATCGCGGAGATCATCGACCCCGGACTCCAGCCGGGGGGACTTCTCGACGTCCTCGGCGTCGCCGCCGTCGTCCTCGACGCCGACGGCCGTATCGCCCTGTGGAGCCCCCAGGCCGAGACCCTCTTCGGATACACCGCGGCCGAGGCGCTCGGCCGCCCCGCCGCCCGCATCCTCGTCGACGAGGAGCACCTCGACCTCGTCCTCTCCCTGTTCTCCCAGGTCATGGCCAGCGGCGAGTCCTGGGCCGGGGTGTTCCCCGTACGCCACAAGGAAGAGGGCAGCCGCCTCGCCGAGTTCCGGAACATGCGCCTGGAGGACAAGCGCGGCAACGTCTACGCCCTCGGGCTCGCCTCCGAACGCGCCACGCTCCAGCGCATGGAACGCGACCTCGCGCTCTCCCTGCGCCTGGTCAGCCAGTCCCCGATCGGCCTCGCCGTCATGGACACCGACCTGCGGTACGTCATGGTCAACCCCGCCCTGGAACGCATCAACGGCATCCCCGCCGCCGAGCACCTCGGGCGCACGGTCGGCGAGGTGCTGCCGCTGCTCAACCTCGAGGCCGTCGACACCGTCGAGTCCGCGATGCGCGAGGTGCTCGCCACCGGCGTCCCCTCCCTCGACACGTTCACCGTCGGCCGCACCCCCGCCGACCCGGAGAACGACCACGCCTGGAGCGTGTCCCTGCACCGCCTGGAGGACCCCGGGCAGGAGCGGGTCATCGGCCTCGCCGTGTCCGTCGTCGACATCACCGAGCAGCACCGCGCCGCCACCGCCGCCGCCCGCGCCCAGCGCCGCCTCGCGATGATCGCCGACGCCACCGAACGCATCGGCACCACCCTCGACCTCGACCGCACCGCCCGCGAACTCGCCGACGCCCTCGTGCCCGAGTTCGCCGACATCGCCGCCGTCGACCTCCTCGACAGCGTCCTCAAGTTCGGCGGCCCCGTCCGCCAGCCCGCCGCCGGAGGCGCCCTGTTCCGCGCGGTCGCCGTCGCCGCGGCCCACCCCGACTTCGCCGAGCGCGCCTCCGACGCCGACGGCCGCACCACCCGGTACGAGTCCAGCCGCCTCGTCGCCCAGTGCGTCCGCTCCGGCCGCCCCACCCTCATCGCCCACGTACGACGGCAGGACCTCGCCCGGATCGGCCGCGACCGGGACGTGTCCGCGCTGCTCGAAGAGGCGGGCGTGCACTCGTACATGGCGATCCCGCTGCGCGCCCGCGGCGCCGTGCTCGGCGCGCTCACCCTCGCCAGGACCCGCAACCCGCTGCCCTTCGACCACGACGACCTGCTGCTCGCCGGGGAACTCGCCGCCCGCGCCGCCGTCGCCATCGACAACGCCCGCGGCTACCAGCAGCAGAGCCACGCCGCGCTCTCCCTGCAACGGCACCTGCTGCCGCACCGCCCGGCCAAACCCCCGGGCCTCGACATCGCGTACCGCTACCAGCCCGCCACCACCGCCGGCGAGGTCGGCGGCGACTGGTTCGACGTGATCCGGCTCGCCGGGGAACGCTCCGCGCTCGTCGTCGGCGACGTCATGGGCAGCGGCATCAACGCCGCCGCGTCCATGGGCCAACTCCGCACCGCCACCCGCACGTTGGCCGGCCTCGGCCTCGCCCCCGCCGACGTCCTCAGCCACCTCGACCGGATCGCCACCGAACTCGACGAGACCCTCGCCACCTGCGTGTACGTCGAGTACGACCCGCACACCGGGCGGTGCCGCATCGCCACCGCCGGACACCTCCCGCCCGTCCTGTGCTGCCCCGACAAGCGCCCGCAACTGCTCTCGCTGCCCACCGGGGCGCCCCTCGGCGTCGGCGGCGTGCCGTTCGAGGCGGCCGAGTTCACCCTCTCCGAGGGCGACGAACTGCTGCTCTACACCGACGGGTTGGTGGAGACCCGCGACGAGGACATCGGCACCCGCCTCGGCGCCCTGATGGACGTGCTCGACCAGCCGCGCCGCTCCCTCGAGGAGACCTGCGACCTGCTCCTGACCCAGCTGCGCCGGCACGGCGACCCCGACGACGTCGCCGTCCTCATCGCCCGCACCCACCCCCTGCCCCCGGCCGACGGCAGCTGACCCGCCCCGCCCCGGCACCGCCCGGCCCGGCGCACTGCCCGGTCCGGCACCGCCCCGGGGTGTGCCGGCCCCGGGGCGGCGGTCCAGAGGCGCGCGTCACCGTCGGAGCAGACCGCAGCCGCCGGACCGCACGCCCCGGCTCAGCGCGGCCGGGCCCCGCCGCGGGCCAGCGGACCGGCGCCGAGGTCCGCGTACCGGGACGGGGCGCTCGCCCGGCGGCGCGGCACCCGACGGCGGTCGGGCAGCGGGGGAGCGACGGCCGGTACCTGCCGGATCGCCGCGAGCAGCCGCTCCAGGGCCACCGTCCCCAGGGGGTTGCCCAGCGCCTCCGCGTCCCCGAGCGCCCGCCGGGCCCGCCGCCAGGCCCGCGCCTGCCGCCCGCCCAGGTGGTCCACGAACGCCAGCGCGTACCCGGTCATGCAGCGCGCCCACCGGTCGTTCCGGGTGCGCGGCAACGCCACCGCGTACCGCACCGAGCGGCGGGCCGCGGCGATCGACGTGTACGCCTGGTTGCAGGCGAGGACGGCCCAACTGTGCGCCACCGACGGCCCGTAGAACACATCCTCCGGAATCAGCTGCACCGCCTCCTCCAGGCAGGCCACCGCCAGCTCCCGGTCACCAGCGAACGCCGCGAGCACCCCGGACGCGTCCGCGACGTGCCCGAGCGTGGCGTCGTCCCCGACGAGCACCGCCACCTCGCCCGCCTCCCGCAACGCCTCCGCCGCGTCGTCCGCGCCGCAGCGCACCGCGATCCACCCCGCCAGCCACAGCGCCCGCGCCCGCAGCAGCGACGGCTCGGGGAACAGCGGCAGCAACCGCTGCAGATACGACCGGCCCTGCCCCGTGTGCCCGCACACCCCCCACCAGAACCACAGCGCCACCACCGCGTACAGCGCGGTCTCCGCCTGCGCCACGCTCCGCGGCTGCCGGACCAGCGCGGCCCGCAGATTCGCCTCCTCGGCGCGTACGAGGGACACCGCCTGCTGCTGCATCCCCACCTGCCACAGCCGCTGCGCGGACTCCGCGGCGTCCCGGCACCACAGCAGATGCCGCTCGACCGCCTCCGGCGCCTCGCCTGCGTCCCGCAGCCGCTCGAAGCCGAACTCCCGCGCGGCCCGCGCCATCCGGTACCGTCCGAGCCGTACGCCGCCGGGGTCGCGGACCGGCTCCAGGACCGAGGCGAGCGTGAGCCGGGCCAGGGAGGCCGGGATGTCGCGGGCCCGCAACTGCCCGCCCGCGCCCACGCGTACGGCGGTCTCCTCGTCGAAGTCGCCGCCCAGGACGCTGAGGCGGGCCCATGTGATCCGGTCGGCGCGCTCGCACAGCGTGTAGCTCGCGCCGAGCGCGGCGTGCAGCGACCGGTGCCGCCAGGGGCCGCCCTCCGCCCCGGTGAGCCGGCACTGCGCGGACTCCACCTGCGTCGCCACCTCGGCGAGCGAGCGCCGCCCCACCTGTTCGGCGGCCAGCCGCAGCGCGAGCGGCACGCCCTGCACCCGCGCGCAGATGTCGACGACGGCCCGCGCCGCCGCACCCGTACCGGTCAGGTCCGCCGCGTGCGCGGGCACCCGGGACAGGAACATGCGGGCGGCAGGGCTGGGCGAACCGTCCCCGGCCGGTACGAGCGACAGCGGGCCGAGCCGCACCACCTGCTCGTCGCCCAGGCCGAGCGGCTGCCGGCCGGACGTGAGGACCCGCAGCTCGGGCAGCGTCTGCAGGAGCCGCTGCACCAGCGGGACGCAGCCGGCGCGCACCGGGTCGACGTCGTCGAGGAACAGCAGCCGCGGCCGCCCCGACAACGCGCCCGCCACCTCCTCGAACCCGGCGGTCACCGGCAGGCCGAGCGCCACGGCAAGTCCGGTGAGGGCGTCCGGGCCGTCGGCCGGGCCCTGCGTCCACCAGCGGGCGCGGGTCACCTCCGTGCCCTGCCGCTCCGCCGCCGCGCGGGCGAGCCGGCTCTTGCCGATCCCGGCCGCCCCGGTCACGGTCACCAGGCGGTGCCGGGCCAGCAGGACGTCGAGGTACGCCAACTCCTCGTCCCTGCCGATCAGTTCGCCGGGTGCGCCCGTACCCGGCCGGTGCTGCCTGTGGCTCCGGCCGTGCCGAACGGTCGAGCCACGCAGGCGGTCAAACACTGTTGCTGCTCCTGATCACATCCGTGCGCCGGCGCGAGACGGCGTGCGTCTCCCGGGCCGAATCCGGCTGCAGGAGCGTTCCTGCAGTGAGCCGACCACTGAGGGAACTAGTTCGGACGCCGTGGGGTAGCGACCCCGAACGCCCCATCACTCACGGAGACCACAAGGGGAACCCGTGTGCGACAACGCGCGGTTCCCCGGCGGCCGTTGCGCGGGTGTATCGGCGCCCCTTGCGGCGGGGCGGGCGCACGGCGACGTTGATCGTTCTGGCGCAATCACCGCCCGGAAATGAATGCGTGTGGGTGATTTCTTCCGCGCGTAAAGAAGATTGGCGTTCATATGGCTTTGTTTCGGTGACGCTGTGACTTCGCCGTTCTCCGTCGCGTGTGCCCGCGACTCGATACGTGAGAGGTCGACCCATTCGTGCGGAGCAGTAACCGTCAGTACCTCGTGTCGGTGGACCACCTGCGGGCCTATGCAGCCGTGCTCGTGCTCCTTTATCACGGCACCTACATGATGCTCACCGAGATCGACCGGGAACACGAGGGCTGGCTCTACGCGGACAATCCCCTCGGCGCCCTCGTCGCGGAAGGGCACACCGGAGTCGCCCTTTTCATGGTGCTCTCCGGATTCATCTTCACGATCGGCACCCTCGGCAAGGACATCCATTACGGACGGTTCCTCGGAAACCGGGTGCTGCGCATCTTCCCGCTGTATCTGGTCCTCGTCATCATGGGGACGGGCGCCTACCGAGGAGACGCGGATCTGCTCGGCCTCGTCCAGTCGCTGATCGGCCTCGGCAATCTGCCCGGCTCGCTGGACCTCGGCAATGTCTCGCACATGTGGTGGGCGATCGCCGTGGAATTGCAGTTCTATCTGCTGTTCCCGCTGTTCAGCAGGCTGCTCACGCGGCGCGGTCCGACCGCGCTCGTGCAGCTGATGGCCGCGATCGCCGTGATCCGCGCCCTCGTCTGGCTCTCCGGCGGCGGCAAGATCGCCGCGAACAACCTGCTCTACTACAGCCTCGCCGGGCGCATCGACCAGTTCCTTCTCGGCATGCTCGCCGCCTGGCTCTTCGTGCATCACCGCGACCGGTTCCAGAGCCCGTTCAAGGTGGCGGTCGCCTCGACGCTGGCACTGGTCACGGTCTGGGCGTTCAACCGCAGCCACGCCTATCAGGAGGGCCGCACGGTCCGGCTCATCTGGATCGACGTCGAGGGATTCGTGTGGGCGCTGCTCGTCCTCACGTACGTCGCCACCGTGATGTCGACGGGAATCGTGTCGCGGGCGATCGCGAAAGTCGGCGAGATGAGTTTCTCGATCTATCTGCTGCACTTTCTCGTCATCACGGTCTTTCTCGCACGCAACCGCTGGATCGAGCCGACCGGAAATCCCGTGTGGGACGCGTTCTTCACCACGGTCTGCGGAGTTCTGCCGGTGACCCTGGCCATCGCGGTGGTGACGTTCCACGGCATCGAACGCCCCTTCCTGCGCTGGCGCCGCCCGTATCTCGGCACCGACCAGCCGAGGATCGCGGCGCAGGCCGACGGCACCCGGCCCGTCGCCGTCCCCGACCCCGTGCCGCAGGAGCCCGCGCTCCGGCCGCAGCCGACGGGCCCGGCGGTCGAGGCGGTCGAGGCGGCGGACCGGCGGACAGCCTGAGGAGCGCCGCGATACGGGCCGCCACCGGCGCCGAGAACCCGGCCGCGACCAGGGCCGTCATTCGAATGGGCCAGCTCGGCGCGGCGTTCGGCGTGGGGGCTTGCTCATGATGTGGGAAGGGGACCGCACCGACGAAGGGCTCCCATGAACACACTTGCCGTCAATTTCACCCAGGGTCTCGACGACGCCTGGTCCAAGATCGCGACGTTCGTGCCGAAGCTCCTCGGCTTCATCGTCATCCTGGCGATCGGTTGGTTCGTCTCCAAGCTGATCGTCAAGGTGCTCGACCGGGTGCTGCGGAAGGTCGGCTCCGAGCGGCTCGCCGAGAAGTCCGGCGCGGCACGCATGCTCGAAGGCTCGAAGTTCGACCTCACGGGCCTCGTCTGCAAGATCGTCTACTACGCCCTGATGCTGATCACGCTGCAGCTGGCGCTCGGCGTCTTCGGGCCGAACCCGGTCAGCGCGATGATCAACGGCATTGTCGCCTGGCTGCCGCGCGCGATCGTCGCCGTGGTGCTGGTCGTGGTCGCGATGGCCATCGCCAACGCGGTCCGCTCGATCGTCGCGAGCGCACTGTCCCGAGCCTCGTACGGCGAGACCGTCGCGAAGATCGTCTGGGCGGGCATCGTGTTCCTCGGCGTCATCGCCGCTCTCGGGCAGGCGGGCATCGCCACCACGGTGAGCCAGCCGATCCTGTACGCGCTGCTCGCGGCCGTGGCCGGCATCCTCATCGTGGGCGTCGGCGGGGGCATGATCGCGCCGATGCGGCAGCGTTGGGAGCGGTGGCTGGACAGCGCCGAGCAGGAGTCGGCCCGTGCCCGGGGCGGGGTCTCGGACTACCAGGCCGGCCGTGAGGACGCCATGACGCACCAGCCCGTGCAGGAGCGGGAGCAGCGGCGGCCCGGCCCGGAGATGTAGCCCTCCGCGCAGCACAGTTCGACCCTGTCCGCCCGTGTAACGGTTCCGTGCCACGGGCGGACAGGGTCGACGGCGTTTCGGGGTGCCTTCGGTGGGGGCTCAGTCCCGGACTTCGGGGAGCAGGTCGTGGGCGTGCACGAGCCAGGTTATGGCGGTCAGCCGGCACACCGCGTAGTCATGGCCGACGGGCTCGCGCCAGTCGATCTCGGCGAGCGCGTCCAGGAATCCGAGGGCGTAGTCGGCGAGCCGCTCCGGGTCGGGCGGCGTCGGCTCCAGGCCGGGGCCGTCGGCGGAGAGGCGGGCGCGTACGTCGGCGACATGCTGATCGACCGAGGCGACGAACGCGGGCTCGAATGCGAACTCCGCGAACCGCTGTCGGTACGTACTGCTGATCTCGGCCAACGAAAACACCTGTCAACGGTAGGCCGAGCGCGCAGGGGCACATACCCAAATCGGGCATGAAGTGCGTCACGGTGCCCCCGCGCGCCCTCGGCCCCGCCCTGCCGGGCGGCTGCTGCTTACGGCCGTACCGCCACCGCGTCCACCTCGAACAGCATCCCGGGCAGCGCGAGGGAGGCGACGCCGCTGAGGGTCTGGGCGGGCAGGCGGTCGCCGAACCGGGCGTGCAGGGCCTTGCCGAGGACCTGCAGCTTGTCGAGGTCGTGGTCGACGATGAACGTGCCGAGCCGCACCACGTGCTCGTACCCGAGGCCGACGCCCCGGAGGGCGGAGAGCAGGTGGTCGAGGGCCAGCTCGACCTGTTCGGCGAAGGAACCGGCGACGACCGCGCCGGTGGCGTCGGACGCGTACTGCCCGCCGATGAAGACGGGCTCTCCGGGGGCGGAGACGGCGTGGCTGTACCCGAAGGGGGTCGGGTCGTGGAGCGTGGGCGGGTTGGTGATCGTGCGCTGATCGGTGGTCATGCCGAGCACAACGTGCGGGACGGCGTGTGCATTCCGGGTTACGGGGCGGAAGACCGTCCAACTCCCGGTGGGGTAAGGGGAGTTGGTGATTCCGGTGAGGCGAGGGCTGGCCGGGGCGCGGCTACCCCCGAGGCGGCGTGAACAGTGCGGGGGACGCGGAGGCCTCCGCCGTCGGGCGGTCCGTCGGCGTGGGGGAGGGCTGTTCCTGGACGGCGATCTCGGGGCGTTCGGCCTGCGGGGGCGGGGTGTTGGGGAGCAGGGACAGCAGGGCGAGCGCCGCCGCGAGCACGGTCACCGCGCCGAGCACGCGCGCCGCGCGGCGGATCCGGCCCCGGCCGTCGAGGTCGCGCCAGGCCGCCGAGTCCCGCACCGCACGCGGCAACCACAACTCACCGACCGCGTCCGCGCCGACGCGGTCCGGGCCGGCCGGGTCCGCCCCGAGCCTGTCCGGGCGTGCCGGGTCCGCCCCGAGGCCGTCCGGACGACGTGCCGGGCCCGCCCCCGTGCCGAACAGGTCGACCGTGCGCTCGCGGGCGGACGGCTCGCGCGGGGCCGTGCGGCGTATCGCGTCCTCGTCGTCCCGCAGGAACCGGTCCCACACCTCGTCCGGCACGCCCTGCGGCCACTCCTCGTCCCGGTGCATGTCAGCTCCGCCCGTCCGCTGGGTCGAGTCGTACGAAGGGGATGCGGCGGCCCGCCGCGCGGTACGCCTCGGCGCCGCCGTCCACGTCGAAGCCCATGAAGCCGCACAGCCGGCGGGCGGTGCGCGGGTGCCGGCTCGCGTACCCGGCCATCAGCTCGGCGCCCTCGTCCTCGGTGAGGAAGTGCGCGGTGACCGCGCGGCGGCGGTTGCCGGTCTGCACGGTGGTCGTCGGGTGGGCGCGCAGGTTCCGGTACCAGGCCGCGCCGGGGCCGAAGCCGGAGGCGACGGTCAGGCTGCCGCGCTCGCGGTCGTACGCGACGACCTCCAGGACCACCCGCCGGTCGAGCCCCGTCGTGCGGCCCACGTGGTGGAGGAGCAGCAGCCGCCTCCCGAGGAGCGGGCCGAGGCCGACGCGGTAGAGGCCGATCGGCAGACGGGCCAGGAACCGGCGTGCGCCGCGCGGGAGTTGCGGCCGGTGCGGCGCGGCCGTACGACCGCTCGTGCCGTCGTCTCCGCGGCCTTCGTGCTCTCCGGGTGCCATCGCGTTCACCTCCGCCCTCCCCGTGGGCTTCCCCTGCGTCCCCTGATGGCTGTATGCCCCGAACAGGCCCCGCCCCGGACTCGATCGGATAACGAGCACGCGGCGCCCTCAAGGTGTCCACGCAATCTTTGCATAGTCTAAACGCGAGGGAGGCGGCCCGCACGGGCGGCCGTACCGCATGCGCGGGCCGTGCGCCCGCGCGCCGCGACGAGTCCGGGGGTGCCATGACCACAGCGGAACACCGGGACGCCCGCGCCGTGCTGACCTGGCTGCCGGCGGTGGTGATGACGGTCGTCACCGTCGTCGACCTGACGGCCGGACCCGGCGTCGGGTTCCTGCCGCTCGTCTCGCTCGGCCCCGCCTTCTCCGGGCTGATCGGCACCTGGCGGCGCACCGCGGTCACCGGCGCCGTCGCGCTGCTGCTGTGCCTCGGACTCGGCGCGTACGACGGGCTGTTCGACACCCGGCGCGGCTACACCGCCCTCGCCTCGGTCGCCGGGGTCACCGCCGCGGGCGTCACGGCGGCCGTGATGCGCGGGCGCCGCGAGGCCGAACTCGCCGGGGTCCGCGACGTCGCCGAGGTCGCCCAGCGCGTCCTGCTGCGCCCGGTGCCGCGCAGCGCGGGGCCGATCCGGGTCGCCGTCTCGTACACGTCGGCCGCCGCCGAGGCGCGGATCGGCGGCGACCTGTACGAGGTCGTGGCCTCGCCGTACGGGGTGCGGGTGATCGTCGGCGACGTGCAGGGCAAGGGGCTCGCCGCCGTGGAGACCGCGGCGCTCGTGCTCGGCTCGTTCCGGGAGGCCGCGCACGAGGAGCCCGACCTGGTGGCGCTCGCCGCACGCCTGGAGCGCAGCGTGGCACGGGAGTTGCACGGCGAGAAGTTCGTGACGGCCGTGCTCGCCGAGATCCACGCCGACGAGGAGCGGGTCGTCCTCGTCGACTGCGGCCACCCGCCGCCCCTCCTGGTCCGCGGCGACGGCGCCGTCGAGTTCCCCGCCCCGCCCGCGTACGCACTGCCACTCGGCCTCGGCGTGCACGGCGGCGAACCCCCGGAGCCGTACGAGGTGCGCTTCGCGCCCGGCGAGCAACTGCTGCTCTACACCGACGGCGTGACCGAGGCGCGGGACGCGGCCGGGTGCTTCTACCCGCTTCAGGAGCGGGCCGACCTCCTCAAGGACCCCGACGCGCAGGCGGCCCTGGAGGCGCTGCGCGAGGACGTCGTCCGGCACGCGGGCGGCCCGTCCCACGACGACGCGGCGATGCTGCTGCTCCGCTACCAGCGGGGGTGAGGCCGCCGGTGGAGGCGCGGGCGGCGCCGGGTGCGTGGTGTCGGGGGCGCGGGGGCGCGGGGTACAAAGAGGTATGGCTGAGCGAAGCGGTGCGGGCGAGGGTGCGGTCGACGTGGACGAGGTCACGCGGGCCGTGCTGACCGCGTCCCGCGTCCTGGTCGCCGTGTCGGCGCGGTCCCTGGCCGCCGTCGAGGACCGGGTGACGCTGCCGCAGTTCCGGATGCTGATGGTGCTGTCCAGCCGTGGTGCGACCAAACTCGTCGGCCTGGCCGAGCTGTTGGGGGTCGCGCCGTCGACCGCGATGCGCATGGTCGACCGGCTGATCGCCGCCGGGCTGGCGGACCGCCGTGTCAACCCCGACAACCGCCGCGAGACGCTGCTGCAGCTCACCGACGAGGGCCGCCGCACGGTCGCCGACGTCACCGCGCGGCGGCGGCAGGAGATCGCCGACATCGTCGAACGCCTCACCCCGGAACGGCGCGCGGACCTCGTCGCCGCGCTCACCGCGTTCAGCGAGGCGAGCGGCGAGCCCCCGGCCCCGGCGGCGGACGAGGCGCCGGGGCTGCACCCGCTGGGGTGGGCGCAGTAGGCCTCGTCCGGTACCGACCCACCGATCCGACCGCACACGGAAAGGCCCCCGCCATGACCGAACTCGACTCGCCCGTCCCGCGGTTCCACCTGGCCATGCCCGTCGACGACCTGGCCGCCGCCCGGCACTTCTACGGGGAGGTCCTCGGCCTCGACGAGGGCCGCAGCGCGGACACCTGGGTCGACTGGAACCTGCACGGCCACCAGTTCGTCACCCACCTCGCCCCCGCCCGCCCGCAGCGCGTGCACAATCCGGTCGACGGCCACGACGTGCCCGTACCCCACTTCGGCCTGATCCTGGCCGTGCCCGACTTCCACAAGCTCGCCCAGCGCCTGCGGGACGCGGGCACGGAGTTCGTGATCGAGCCGTACGTCCGGTTCGAGGGGCAGCCCGGCGAGCAGTGGACGATGTTCCTCCTCGACCCGGCGGGCAACGCCCTGGAGTTCAAGGCGTTCGCGGACGACGGGCAGGTGTTCGCCGTGTGAGGCACGGCGCGCCACAGTGGGGCGGGCAGGTGTTCGCCGTGTGAGACACGGCGCGCGGGCGGGGGTGCTGATCAGTCGAGCAGCGCCCCCGCCCGCGTCAGCACCGACTCCATCCGCTCCCAGGCCGCCAAGTCCCGTTCCACCGGCTCCAGTTCGCACCCCCGGCCCAGGCCCCAGGCCGAGGCGACCTCGACGGGGTCCGTGCCGTCGGCCGCCGCTCGGGCGAGGGCGGCGGCGCCGAGGGCGGCGAGTTCGGTGGCCTCGGGGAGGACGAGCGGGCGGCCGGAGAGGCGGCGGACCGTCTCCGTCCAGGTACGGCCCCGGGCGCCGCCGCCGACGAGGCGCAGCGGGGTCGTGGGGGAGAGGCCGCAGGTCGCGGTGAGGGCGTCGAGGGCGCGCAGGACGGTGAAGACGGCGCCCTCGTAGGCCGCGCCGAGGAGTTGCCCGGGGCGTGTGGCGTGCCGCAGTCCGGTCATCAGGCCCGTGGCGTGCGGGAGGTCGGGGGTGCGCTCCCCGTCCAGGTACGGCAGCAGCACCAGGTCGCCGCCCGGCTCCGCCGACTCCCGGTCGAGGCCCAGGAGTTCGGCCACCTTGTCGACGGCGAGCGTGCAGTTCAAGGTGCAGCCCAACGGCAGGTGGCAGCCGTCGGTCGAGGCGAAACCGGCGAGGGCTCGCCTGGCCGTGAAGTCCGTGAAGTCCGCAGGGCCTGCGGGGGCAGCGAGGTCCGCGAAGTCCGGGGCGGCGGGCCCGGGTTCCGGCACCCCGGGCCGCGTGCGGGTCGCCGCGAACACCGTGCCGGACGTGCCGAGGCTCACCACCGGGTGGCCGAGCAGACCCGCCCCGCCGAGGCCGAGCCCGACCGCCGCGG
Organism: Streptomyces sp. Da 82-17; assembly: GCF_046098215.1. Classification (NCBI taxonomy): domain Bacteria; kingdom Bacillati; phylum Actinomycetota; class Actinomycetes; order Kitasatosporales; family Streptomycetaceae; genus Streptomyces; species Streptomyces sp. Da 82-17. The sequence continues at coordinate 96,393 of NZ_JBJURH010000012.1, read as the reverse complement.
CCATGTTGTCGCCCGTGCCCACCGCGACCGGCACGCCCTCCGGCAGCCCCAGATGCGCGGCCGCGGCCCGGGTGAGCCGACCCGCGGGAGTGCCGCCGCCGGGCGCGACCGGGGACAGCAACTCCTCGCTCATTCCGGTGAGTTCGAGCAGGACCGGGTCGTACGCGGAGTCCGCCGTGTTCCACCACAGGGTGCCGGACGCGTCGCCCGGGTCGGTGACGGCGGTGCCGCACAGCCGCTCGGTGAGGAAGTCGTGCGGCAACCGCACCCCGGCCGCCGCCTCGGCGACTCGCGGCTCGTGCTCGCGCAGCCACTGCCACTTCGTGGCCGTCATCGACGCCACCGGCAGCGAACCGGCCCGCGACAGCCACTCCTTCTCGCCCAGCCGCTCGGTCAGGGCGCGGGCCTGCGGCGCGGAGCCGGTGTCGTTCCACAGCAACGCGTCGTGCAGCGGCCGCCCCGCGGCGTCGAGGACGACGAGGCCGTGCTGCTGCCCGGCCACCGCGACGCCGACGACGTCCCGCGCGGCCACGCCCGCGCCGCGCAGCCCGTCCGCGACCGCGTCGGCGAGCGCCCGCCACCACACCTCGGGGTCGGTGCGGCGCGCCCCGTCCGTGCCGGTCACGGTGTGCGGGGCGCGGCCGACGGCGAGCAGCGCGCCGCTCTCCGCGCAGGTGACGGCGGCCTTGGTGGACTGCGTCGAGCTGTCCACGCCGATGACCACGGGACCGGGACGGTGCGTCGCGTCGTACGCCATGTCGTACCTCACTGTGAGCGGGATCGGGTGCCGGGAACTGTTGACGGGAGGGGCTGCCGAGGTATTAGTAAGTATAGAAAACAAATTAGTACGCGAGGAAGGGCCGACCATGACGGACCGCTTCACCCCGACCCCCGACGACAAGTTCACCTTCGGTCTGTGGACCGTGGGCTGGCAGGGCGTCGACCCGTTCGGCACGGCCACGCGGCCCGCGCTCGACCCGGTCGAGTCGGTCGAGCGGCTCGCGGAGCTCGGCGCGTACGGCGTGACGTTCCACGACGACGACCTGATCCCGTTCGGCTCGACCGACGCCCAGCGCGAGGCGGTCGTGAAGCGTTTCCGCGCCGCCCTGGAGGCGACCGGCATGAAGGTGCCGATGGCCACCACGAACCTGTTCACGCACCCCGTCTTCAAGGACGGCGCGTTCACGGCCAACGACCGGGACGTGCGCCGGTACGCGCTCCGCAAGACCCTCCGCAACATCGACCTCGCCGTGGAGCTCGGCGCCACCACCTACGTCGCCTGGGGCGGCCGCGAGGGCGCCGAGTCGGGCGCCGCGAAGGACGTCCGCGTGGCACTCGACCGGATGAAGGAGGCCTTCGACCTGCTCGGCGCGTACGTCACCGACCAGGGCTACGACCTGCGCTTCGCCATCGAGCCCAAGCCGAACGAGCCCCGCGGCGACATCCTGCTGCCCACCATCGGGCACGCCCTCGCCTTCATCGAGCGCCTCGAACGCCCCGAACTGGTCGGCGTCAACCCGGAGGTGGGCCACGAGCAGATGGCCGGCCTCAACTTCCCGCACGGCATCGCCCAGGCCCTGTGGGCGGGCAAGCTCTTCCACCTCGACCTCAACGGCCAGTCCGGCATCAAGTACGACCAGGACTTCCGCTTCGGCGCGGGCGATCTGCGGCAGGCGTTCTGGCTCGTCGACCTCCTGGAGGACGCCGGGTACGCGGGGCCGCGGCACTTCGACTTCAAGCCGGTCCGCACGGACGGCTTCGACGGCGTGTGGGAGTCCGCGAAGAACTGCATGCGGAACTACCTGATCCTCAAGGAGCGCGCCGCCGCCTTCCGCGCCGACCCGGCCGTGCAGCAGGCCCTGCGCGACTCCCGCCTCCACGAACTCGCCGAGCCCACGGCCGCCGACGGCCTGTCCGGCCTGCTCGCCGACCGGAGCGCGTACGAGACCTTCGACGTCACCGCGGCCGCCGAGCGTTCCATGGCCTTCGAACGCCTCGACCAGCTGGCCCTGGAGCACTTGCTGGGCGTGGCGTAGGGCCCCGCTTCCCTTGCGGCGTACGGCGGTTCGGGCCTCGGTTCGTTTCCGTGTACGGCGGTTCGGGCCTCGGTTCGTTCCCGTGTACGGCGGTTCGGGCCTTGGCTCGGTCCCGTGTACGGCCGTTCAGGCGCCGGCTCGGTCCGCGTACGTCAAGGGGTCGGCCAGGACGTCCCGGGCGACGAGGGCCGCCGAGCCGCGGGCTGCGTCGCCTGCGGAGGACGAGGCGCGGAGCCGACCGCTGTCCGCCGACCACAGGCCGGACACCACGCGCCGCTCCAGGCGTTCGGTGATGGGCGGGGCGAGCCAGCGCATCAGCGGGCGGTAGGTGCCGCCGAGGACGATCGCGTCCGGGTCGAAGAGGTTGGCCGCGCCGGACAGGACCAGGCCGAGGGTGCGGCCCGCGCCCTCGATCGCGGCGACGGCGGCCTCGTCCCCGGCCAGGGCGCGGCGTTCGAGCTCGGCGACACCCGGCTGCCCCGCGTCCTCGGCGAGGCCGGCCGCGCGCAGCAGGGCCGCCTGGCCCGCGTACTGCTCCAGGCAGCCGCGCGCGCCGCAGCGGCACTCCGGACCGTCCTCGTCGACGACGACGTGCCCGATCTCGCCCGCGAACCCGTGGGCGCCGCGCAGCAGCCGGCCGTCCACGACGAGCGCGCCGCCGATGCCGATCTCGCCGGTGAGGTGGAGGAAGCTGCGCAGGGGACGGCCGGCCGCGTCGGTGAGGCCGCCGAACCACAGCTCGGCGAGGGCGGCGGCGTCGGCCTCGTTGCCGGAGGTGACGGTCAGGGGGCGGGCGTGGTCGGCCGTCGTCCCCTGGGCCGCGGGTCGTCGGGCGCCGGAACGTCGGGCGCCGGACAGGGCGCGGGCGAGGAGCGTCTCGGCGGGGACCTCGTTCCAGCCCAGGTTGGGGGCCTGCCGGACCGTGCCGTCGGAGACCAGTCCGGGCAGGGCCAGATGCACGCCGGCCGGGTGCAACTCCCGTGCGGACGCGGACTCCAGGGCCTGCGCCGTGATCCGCGCCGCCCGGTCGAGCACCTCGGCGGGCGGCGCGCCCCGGTTGTCGACGTGCTCGGTGAGCCGCACGCGGTCGGCGCCGGACAGGTCGACGACGCAGACCGTCACGTAGTCGACGTTGATCTCCACGCCGACCCCGGCCCAGCCCGTGCGCGCGACCTTCAGGACCGTGCCGGGGCGGCCGGCCTGACCGCTGAACGTCTTGCCGGACTCGGTCAGGAAGCCGCTGTCCAGGAGCTGTTCGACCAGCGAGGACACGGCCGCCCGGGTCAGGCCCGAGCGGGCGGCGACGGCGGCGCGGGTCGTCTCGCCCTCGTCGTGCACGGCCCGCAGCACCAGGCTCAGGTTGTGCCGCCGCACGGCAGCCTTGTCGGCCTTGGGCTCCAGGGGCGCGAGGTGGTTGCTCATCGTGCCGTCGAGCCTAGCGGGCGGTCGGGGCAGGTCAGGCGGGGTGGGGCGGAACGGGCGGCGCGCCGGGTCACGGGCCGCCGTCGGCCAGATTGCGGGCCCAGGCGGTGAGCAGGGAGGCGAGGCGTTCCGTCGCCGCGCCCGGCAGGTCCGCGACCCTGCGCGCCTTGACGTCCTGGACGGTCGCTTCGGCCCGGTCGAGCAGCGCCCGCCCCTCGTCGGTGAGCGTGACGGGCAGCGCCCGGCCGGACGTGGCCCGCGCGGCCACCCTCACGAGGCCGGCCGCCTCGCTCCCGGCGAGCACACCGCGCAACGCCTGCCGGGTGACGAACGTACGCCGGGCCGGCTCGGCCGCCGCTGTGCCGGGGGCAGCGGCGAGGGCGCGTGGCAGCGCGTACTGCGACATGGACAGGCCGTGGGCGCGCAGCCGTTCCTCGCAGGTGCGGCGGAAGGCCTGGTGGAGTCGCCCGGCCAAGGGGCCGATCCGGCGGCCGAGTTCGCGCCGTCCCACCTGATCGACGTGTTCCGTCGCCCGCGAGCGGCAGCAGGAGCTCGTCGACCTGCTCGTGCACGCCCCCTGTGCCGCCGGAGTCGTGCACGGGGCGGGCGGCGGCCCTGCACCACGACCGACCGCCGCCGGGCAGGCGCGCCGGCGCCTCAGGAGGTGAGCCAGCGGTGCAGTGCCTCGTGCACGCTGTGCGGCAGCGCGCTGAGCTGGTCGATGGCCTCGCGGTCGCCGGGCAGCGGTGCGATGCCGGCGGCCGTGAGCGCGGCGTTGAGCTCGATGCGGCGCAGGTCGCGCGGGTCGAGCAAGGCGGCGGGGGAGGCCATGACCGGAACGGTGGCGGCGTCGGGGTCCGTGGGCGTGGAGGCCGGGGCGGGCTCGCCGGACGGGCGGTCCGGGCGCTGCGCCGGGTTCGGCGGCGGGAGCAGGAAGTCGTCCTCGGGCCAGGTGCGGAACGTCGAGTCGGCTACGTGCGGGGCAGTCATCGTCTGCACAACGCTCTCCTTCGCTACGGGGCGTCGTCACCGGGGCTGCGGCGACGACACCGCTTGAGAGGCGCGGGCGGGCGGCGGCGGTTGCAGGTCCGCCCGGCAATCACACGGTGGATGCAATCGGGCGTTAATCGCACTCGGCCGCCGCGTCGCTCGCCCCGGGTGCCGCACCGGCCCCGGGCGCCGCAGCACCCTCCCGCTCCCCGACCAGCGCCGCCTCGACCGGGCATGCGCAACTCCCGTCCACGGCCCCCGCGTTCGCGAGCGCGGCGAGCGCCGTACGCATCCTGGTGAGGTCGGCGATGCGCCCGTCCAGGTCGTCCAGCTTGGCGTCGACGACCGTACGCAGCCGCTCGGCCGGCACCGCACCGTCCCGCCCGTCCCGCGCGAGCGCCAGGAACGCCGCCACGTCGGCCATCCCGAACCCCAACTCCTGCGCCCGCTGCACGAACCGGACCCGGCGCACGTCCGCCTCCGTGTACCGCCGGTACCCGGAACGCGGGTCGCGCGCGGGCGACAGGAAGCCGCGCCGCTCGTAGTAGCGCAGGGTGCTCGGCGGTACGTCGGCGGCGCGCGCGGCCTCGGCGGAATTCACGGGCTGACCGTCTCCTGGGTGCGGGAGGGACAAGGGCTCGTACGTGTACGCCCGCGCCTCGGCCGTGTCAACCGCCGCAACTGCCGTGCCTGCGCGGCCAGGAAGCCCAGCTCGACGGCGAGGAACACGCCGAGCAGCGGGGTCGCGCCGGCGGCCAGGGCGGCCGTCATCAGCAGCGCGAACGCGCCCCGGCCCACGGTGTCCGCGACCCCCGTCACCACGTCGGCCCGTACGAGCCGCACCACCGCCCACAGCGTGACCAGCACGCCGAAGAACGTGACGAACAGGAGGTGCTCGGGGCCGAACGCGGCGGGCGGGCCGCCGGGAAGGCCGAGGGCGGTGTGCGCGGCGCGGACGCCGTCGAGGGTGAGGGCGGCGGTCCAGGGAGTGGTGAAGGGGAGGGCCACGGCGAGGTCGTAGCGCGCGCCGATGCGTACGGCGTCGCGGGCGGGACGGGCGGTGCCGGATGTCGTCGTCATGCGGTCACCGTGCACCCTGCACCGCGGTGCGGGGTCAAGTCCCGTGCCGGGCCGGGCGATTACACCCGGCGCGCCCGAACCCGCAAGACGGAGGAGGGGTGTTTACGTGTTCGGCACGGAACGGATATGCCGCGGTTACCCCAGGAGCCGCGCGGCGTGGCAGGGTTCGTGGGCCGATGCTTCGTCAACTCCCATCCGGGGGACGAGTGTTGGTGAACCGTTTCATCGTTGCCGACTCGGGAGAGGACACCCCCCACGACATGTCCGCTCATTCCGCACGCCGCCGCTGGCGCCGCCCGCTGCTCGTCGCAGCCGCCGCGGCCTCCATAGCCGTACCCTCCGTGGCGTTCGCCACCGACAGCGGCCCCGCCGACTCCGGCGCCCGCAGCACCGTCGACGCCCTGGACGACACGTACTACCAGGACGCGATCGGCAAGACCGGCCCCGAGCTCAAGGCCGCGCTGCACACGATCATCAGCGACCAGACGAAGCTCTCGTACGACCAGGTCTGGGACGCCCTCAAGAAGACCGACGAGGACCCGGCCGACACGTCCAACGTGATCCTGCTCTACACCGGCCGCTCCCAGGGCAAGGACACCAACGGCGGCGACCCCGACCAGTGGAACCGCGAGCACGTCTGGGCCAAGTCCCACGGCGACTTCGGCACGTCCACGGGCCCCGGCACCGACGTCCACCACCTGCGCCCCACCGATGTGTCGGTCAACAGCACGCGCGGCAACAAGGACTTCGACAACGGCGGCTCGGAGGTCGGCGAGGCGCCGGGCAACTTCACCGACGACGACTCGTTCGAGCCGCGCGACGCCGTCAAGGGCGACGTGGCCCGCATGATCCTCTACATGGCCGTGCGCTACGACGGCGAGGACGGCTTCGCCGACCTGGAGCCCAACGACGAGGTCAACAACGGCTCCGCGCCCGCGATCGGCCGCCTCTCGGTCCTGAAGCACTGGCACGACGAGGACCCGCCGGACGACTTCGAGAAGCGCCGCAACCAGATCATCTTCGACGAGATCCAGCACAACCGGAACCCGTTCATCGACCACCCGGAGTGGGTCGCGGAGATCTGGAAGTAACGTTCCCCCACCGCGCACCGCATCCGCGAGTACGCCCGCTCACTCCACTCAAGGGCCCGAACAGCACACCGAGTTCGGGCCCTTCGGCTTTCCGGGGCGAGAAGGCAAGGGCTACTTGTGCAAGGTCGGCTCGGCGAGGGCGAGTTGGGTGTCCGTGGAGCAGCTGCCGGCCTCGACCGCGATCAGGGTGACGCGCAAGGCCTTGCTGACGTCGATCTCCATGGCATGTGTCCGGCCGAGCTTCAGGACCTGCGTGGCCTTCTGCTCCTCGTCGACCTCGACGGTGAGGCGCACCGGATAGTTCGGCGAGGTGTCGGTGATGCCCGCGGTGAAGCGGAGGGTCTTCCATTCACGGTTGAGCGGGTACTCCGTGACGACGCTCCCGGAGCAGACCTGGGTGATCAACGCGTCGTTGTACGACTTGGTGTTGAGGGTCACGGCCGACTGTGTGAAGCCGTCGTCGCTGGTCTCGATCGGTTCCAACTGGCTCAGGGAGAGGGTGTCCTGGTCGCTGGATCCAGGTCCGCCACCCCCGGGCCCACCGCTCTCGCCCCCGTCCGGGCCGCTGGGCGTGTTCGGCGGGAGGATGCTGCCGGACGGGTCGGCCGTGGGCTCGTCCGGGCCCGGTGAGGCGGACGAGGGCGGCGCGGTCCGGCCAGTGCGTGCGTCGTCCCGCGGCTGGTCCGCGTCGCCGGTGAGGGTGACGGCGGTGTACGTGCCGATGCCTGCGACCAGGGCCACGGCGATCAGCAGGGCGGCGACGAGAAGTCCACGGCGGAACCGGGACCGTGGCTGTGGCCCGTCGGGCGGAGTCGGCTGCGAGGTGACGAGGTGTGCGGGCGGCGCAGGGGTGGGCGGAGTGGCCGGTTGCGTAGGCGCGGAGTGGACGCCCGGGACGGCCGACGTCGACGCCGCGTCCGGTTGCGTGGCGGGGTGATCGGGGCCGTCCGACGGCGCTGATGAGCCGGAGGGGGCTGATCCGCCGGTGCCGGGAGGTTCCGTGGGCACCGGCGGAACCGAGGGGGGCTGGATCGGCGGCGGTGGGGCGGCCGCCGTGACCGGACGGGCGGGCCTGCTGGTCGTGGAGAGTACGGCGGTACGCAGGAGGCGGGCCCAGGCGGAGAGGGAGCTGGGCCGCTCGTCGGGGTCGGTCGCGAACACGGCGAGGATGTCGGCTGCGTGGTCCGGCTCAAGGCCGGCGAGCAGGGGCAGATCGAGGAACTGCTGTCGTAACTGCTCGGGCGTGCCGGCCGGGAGCGTCCCGCTGAGCAGGAAATAGGTGACCGCCCCGAACGCGTACCGGTCGGTGGCGGTAGTGCGGTGGCCCTCGTGCACCTCCGGAGCCGCGAAGCCGGGGGTGTGCCACACCTCGGTGGTCCGGTGCGTGGCGGTCAGCTTGCTCAAGCCGAAGTCGACCAGCGTGGCCTGCCCGTTGGTGTCGATCATCACGTTGCCGGGGGAGATGTCGCCGTGGACCACGACCCGGCCCGACGGGGTGGCCCGGCCGGAGTGCAGCCAGTCCAGCACGTCGGCCAGCTGCTCCACGTACTGCATGGCTTCGCGGCGCTCGGCGGCGGACTCGAGGGTGCGGTCCGTGCGCCAGTCCCGGATGTCGAGGCCCTCCACGTGGTTCATGACGAGGCACAGGGCCCGTCCGGGAGGGTCGCCCGCACGCCCGGCGAGGTGGGCGGGCAGCCCCTCGAAGTGTTCCCGGACCCCGACCACACCCAGGCGGCGAACGAACCGCAGCAGTTCGGCCTGCTCGCTCCAGCGTCCGCTGACCCGCTCGAACTCGTCCGGTGTGAGGGTTCTCTGCGTGTCCATCACCTTGACGACGACCGGCTCGGGTTCCCCGTCGAGTTCGATCTCCGCAAGGTAGAGAACGGCCTCGCCACCCCGGCCGATGGACTTGCGCAGCCGGTAACGGTCGGGTGCGGATGCGGGGCCGATGTACAGATGGGTGTCCACGTGCTCCCCCGAAGTCGGTGCCTGCCGGACACCGGAGAGCTTGACCGGCACCGGTGCCGGTCACAGCTTGCCGTGCCTTGTGAAACCGGGTCAACTGAGCTCAGAGACAGGGGTGTTGAGGGAGTGGCAACTGGCCTTCTCCCCAGGCGTAGTCGACGCGGACTTGGGCTGCCGACCGATCAGCACACCTACCAGTCCCGCCAGTCACGCCGGAGCGTGTTCCTGGCGAACTGGCACTCGTAGCGCCGCCCGGTCCCGGCGGCCTGCTCGGCATCGAACCGCCCCTACGCCGCCCCCGGCGCCCGCCGCATCGCCCACAGCACCGGCCCGCCGCCCGGGAGTCGGGCCTCGCCGAGGGTCTCGAAGCCGAAGTGTTCGTAGAACGGGAGGTTGTCCGGCTTCGAGGACTCCAGGTAGACCGGGAGGCCCGCCGCGTCGGCCTGGGTGAGGCCGGAGCGGAGGAGGGCGGAGCCGTGGCCCTGGCCGCGGGCGGCCGGGTCGGCGCCGACGACCGCGAGGTACCAGTGCGGCTCCTTCGGCGAGTGCTCCGCCGCGGCCTCGACGGCGGCGCGGAAGACCGGGGCGCGGTCGCCGAGGATCTCCGTCAGCTCCCGGACCGTGTCCGCGTCCGGCACGGCCTTGTCGGCGCCCTCCGGGGTCACCCAGAACGCGGCCGCGGCGTCCGTGCGCTCGCACACGCCGTGCAGCCCGTACTGGCGGGTGAAGAGGGTGTGGAAGTAGCGGCGCAGGCCCGTCTCGCGGGTGGTGTCCTCGGGGAAGAACCAGCGCATCATCGGGTCGTCGTCGAAGGCCAGGGCGAGGGTGCGGCTGATCGCTTCGGCGTCTTCCGGGGTCGCCTTGGTCGTGGCGTTGTCTTTCGGCATATCGCTCATTCTGCACACCTGTTGATCTTCGTCCGCGGCGGGTCCCGTCGCCCGGTCGTACGGGGCGTACCGGGAAGTCGTTCGCGGGTGGGGACAACCCCCGTACCGGTCCGGGTGCGTGCCGGATGGGCGGCGCGGGGCGGGGCGGGGGAGGCTGGGTGTGGCCGGGGCCTGCAGAGCCCTGAAGGTAGCGGAACCCCAAGAAGCGGCAGGCCCCAGAGCAACCGAGCGTCGACCGGGAGCAGCAGTGACAGCCGTGCGCACCCCCGCCCGCAGCGCCCTCCGTACCCTGGCTGCCCTGTGCGCCGTCGCCCTCCTCGGGGCGCCGGGCGTCGCCGCCCGCGCGGGGCAGCCGCACGAGCCGGACCTGCGGCCCGCGCTCCGGCAGGCCGTCGCCGACGGGTTCCCCGGAGCCGTCGCGTACGCGCGCGACGGTGCGCGGGAGGCGCGGGCCGCCGCCGGGGTCGCCGACACCCGCACCGGCGCGCCCGCGCGGCCGCAGCAGCGGTTCCGGATCGCCAGCAACACCAAGGCGTTCGTGGCGACCGTGCTGCTGCAACTGGAGGGCGAACGGCGGCTCTCCCTCGACGACAGTGTGGAGAAGTGGCTGCCCGGACTCGTCCAGGGCCACGGCAACGACGGCTCCGCCATCACGGTCCGGCAGCTCCTCGACCACACCGCCGGGCTGTACGACCCGACCACCGAGCCCGCGTTCTGGGCGCCCTATCTGGAGGACGGCGACCGGGACCACGTGTACGCGCCGCGCGAGGTCGTCGCCCGCGCCGTGCGCCACGCGCCCACGTTCCCGCCCGGCACGGGGTGGGCGTACTCCAACACCAACTACCTCGTCGCCGGACTCGTCGTGGAGGCCGTCACCGGGCGCAGCGCGGGCGACGAGATCCAGCGGCGCATCCTCGACCCGCTCGACCTCGACCGCACCGCACTGCCCACCACCGACCCGGACGTGCCCGGCCCGCACCTGCACGGCTACGACCTGAAGGGCGCCGACCTGACCCGCTTCAGCCCGTCGTACGACTGGACCGCGGGCGCCATGATCTCCACCGTCGACGACCTCGCCCGCTTCCAACGCGCCCTGTTCGGCGGGAAGTTGCTCGCGCCCGCCCAGCAGCGCGCCCTCCTCACGCCCGTGGACGTCCCGGGCGCGCCCGCGTACGGGCTCGGGGTGCAGCGGCGCGAGGTCCCGTGCCCGGACGGGCCGGTGACCGTGTGGGGGAGCGACGGGGCCGGGCCCGGGTACACCAGTGTGGCCGCCGCGACGGAGGACGGCAGGCGTCAACTCGTCCTCGCCGTCACCGTGTTCGACATCGCCGCCCAGCTCCGCGGCGAGCCGCCCGTACCGCGCAGCAAGGCGCTCGCCCGGGCGCAGCAGGCCGCCCTCTGCGACTGATGCGCCCGACCCCACCGTCCGGGACGCCGATCAACTGCCTTGCCTCACGGGGCAGTTGGTACGACGATGAAGCCTCCCGAAGGCGGAGGGGGCCCGGTGGCGTACGAGGAGTGGGCGGGGGCGTCCGGGCGTGACCTGGTCCTCGACGACTGGTTCACCCGGCAGCTCGTCGCCGCACCCGGCCCCGACACGGCGGCCGGAAGCACCCCCGGAGCCCCCGCCGCGAGCGGCCGGCACCTCCGCGACATCACCGTGCTCCTCGGCGGCCCCGGCAGCGGCAAGTCCGGTCTGCTCGCCGCGTTCGAGGAGCGCGCCGCCAACACGTACGCCGCGCACCTCGACTGCGCCTCCCTGCCGGACACCGTGCAGCGCCCCGTCGACGTCCTGGCCCGCGTCGCCTTCCAGCTGAGCGCCGACGTGCCGGGCCTGCCGCCCGTGCAGCTGCCCGCGTACGCGGCACTGCGGCTCGCCCTCGCCGTCCGCACCGAACAGGCCGACCGGGACGCCGCCCTGGCCGAGCTGAGCACCGCACTCGACGAGGGGCGCGGCCGCGAGCAGTCCCTCGACCTGTTCCTTTCGCTCGCCGAGAAGCTCGGTTCGCTCGCCGGGATGCCCGCCTGGGGCCTCGCCGCCCTGCCGTTCCTGTCCGAGGGCATGCGGCGGCTGCAGGAGCACCGGGTCAGACGCACCCTCGCCCGGCAGGTGAACGCGCCCGCGTCCCCGGAGGACTTCCTCGTCGGCCTGAGCCACGGCCTGCAGCACGGCGACGAGAGGCAGCGCCGCCGCGCCCAGGACGTGCTCCTGCGGGCCTTCCTCGACGACCTGCGCCGCGCCTACACCACCGCCAAGGGCCACCGACTCCGCACCCTGCGCTGCCTGTTGCTGCTCGACAACGCCGACGACGAGCGCGGCCAGGACTTCCTCGACGCCCTGCGCGCCGCCCGCCGCGCAGGGCCCGAGGACGGCGACCCGCTGCTCGTCCTGGCCGCCGCCCGCAGCCGCCCCCGCCTCGTCGAACCCCTCGACGTCCCGGCGGGCCGCCTCCTGACCTGCTGGTCGACGTACCGCCGACGCGACCCGGACCCGTACGCCGACGCCGAGGAGGAGCGGTTCGCGCCCCTGGAGGTGCGCGGACGGCCGCACGTGCGGGTCGCGCAACTGCGGCCGCTGAGCCGTGCCGAGGTTGCCGAGCAGTGCCGGCCGCTCGTCCCGCACCTCCCGGAGGTGCCCGGCGTCGACCGGACGGCGGACTGGCTCGCCCGCATCGTCCACGACCTGACCGCGGGACACCCCTTCGCCACGGCCGCGATCCTGCGCCAACTCCTCGCGTACGACGAGCAGGTGGGGGTCGTCGACCGGCTGCGGCGCATGTGCGCGTACGACCCGCACCGCCCGTCGGTCGCCGAGCAGGCGTACGACCGGCTCTTCGGGGGCGTGCCCGCGGCGGTCCGGGCGCGGCTGCCGCGGGTCGCCGCCGCGGCCCTTCCCGTGCAGGCCCTCGCGGCCGACGCGCTGTGGGGGCGCGGCAACCATCTCCTGTACCAGGTCACGGAGTTGATCGGGGACGAGCTGCGGTTCGACGTCGTCGACGTGGACGGCGGCGGCGTCCTCACCATGCCGCCGATCGCCCGCCGCCACCTCCTGCAGCGCCTCGCCCGCAGCACGGACGGCGCCGAGGCCGGCACCTGGGCCGGGGCGCACCGCAGGCTGCGGGACGCGATGAGCGGCCGGGACGCCGCCTACCACCGACTCGCCCTCGGCGACGTGCCCGCCGCGACCCGCTACCTGCACGGGCTGCTCGACCAGGTCAGGGACGGCGGCGTCCCGATGGCCGAGTGGTGCCGCACCCTGTCGTGGCTGCAGCGCGCCCCGCACCCGCGCCTCACCGCCCCCGGCGACGGGCAGCAGGATTACGAGGAGGCCGTCGAACGCCTCGGCAGCAGCGTCCCCGCAGGGCAACTCCCTGTCGCCCGGCTCCTGATCGCCGGCCGACTCACCGTCCACCCGCCGACCGACCCGTACGCCGCGCTCTGGTCGGACCCGCTGTGGGACCCCACGGCCCGGCTGCGCACGGAGATCGCCGAACAGCTCCAGCAGGTCGGCGAACAGGTCCCCCACCTGCGGGGACTGCCGCTGCACGAGCGTGTCCAGTCCTACGACAAGGAGCCGTGGTGATGCCCGGTACGCCCGAACGGGACCGGCCCGACCGGCGCGGCGCCCTGCCCAGGCCCGAGCCGGAGCCCGCGCCGTGGTGGCGCCGCCGGCGCACCCTCACCGTCGCCGGGGTCGGCGCCGTCGTCCTCGTACTGTGCGGCTATCTCGCCCTCGGCACCGGCTGGGGCTCGATCCGCTACCTCACCGAGCGCTGCGCCGACCGCGTGTGGGAGCGCGGGCCCGACGACGAGTGCACGGGCGTCAGCGACGGCGGCTTCGTGTTCGGCGACCTCGACGACATCTCGGCGGCGATAGCGAAGGAGAACCGGCGCGTCACCGACGGCTCCCTGCCGTACGTCACGGTCGCCCTGCTCATCCCCCTGACCACCGCCGAGGCCGACCCCAACCGCAGGGCCGCCGTCAAGGGCCAGATCCGGCACGAGGTCCAGGGCGCCCACCTCGCGCAGCTCCGCATGAACGGCCGCGGCTCGCCCGCCGTGCGCCTCGTCCTCGCCAACCCGGGCCGGGGGAGCGCCCACTACGCGGCGGTGGCCGAGGAGTTGGACGCGATGGCGCGGTCGAAGGAGGAGAACCTGCGGGCCGTGGTCGGCTTCGACATGAGCGAGGAGAACACGAAGAAGGCGATCCGGCACCTCACCGCGGACCTCGGCATCCCGGTGGTCGGCGGCCCCATCACGGCCTCCGACCTGACCATGCCGGGCCTCGCCCGTATCGTGCCGACCAACGAGGACCAGGCGGAGGTCCTCGCGGGCCTGCCGGACGGCGACAACGTCTTCCTCGTCGAGGACACCCGGCCGGGCGACAGCTATGTGGACACGCTGCGGGACGCGTTCAACGCGAAGCGGCCGAAGGGCGCCCTGGAGTCCGAGCAGTACCGCTCGTCCGGCGGCTCCGACGACGACCCGAGCCTCGCCGGGGACTTCGAGAACATCGCCCAGAACATCTGCCAGTCCGGCGCCCGCGACATCTACTTCGCCGGACGGCCGCCCCAACTGCGCATGCTCGTCCTGGAGTTGGGGAGCCAGCCGTGCGCGCGGACGAAGCACAGCTTCCGCGTCATCACCGGCTCGGGCGCCTCGACGGTCGACTCGTACGTGCCGAGCGGTGAACTCGACGAGTGGCGGCGGGCGTTGGGCCGGGTCACGGTCGAGTACGCGGCCGTGGGGCACCCGGAGGCGTGGGCGGGGAGCGAGGCCCCGGAGGCGGAGGACGCGCGCACCGAGATGCGGCACCTGGAGGCGGCCGCCGCCGGCCTGAAGGGCGCGGACCTCGAGGACTCCCGCCTGATGACGATCTACGACGCGACGCGCACGGCCGTCACCAACATCCGCCGCCAGGCCGAGGGCGGCAAGCGCATTCCCCGCCTGGACGAAGTCGCCAGCGGCTGGCACCAGTTGAAGAGCGTCAACAAGATCAGGGGCACGACCGGCTGGATCTGCCTCGACAACCACGGCAACGCGTACAACAAGGCGGTGCACCGCGTCCGGCTCGACCCGAAGTGGCGCCCGAACCAGAAGCTGGACTTCGTCGGGGTGTCCTGGCCGGAGGGCGAACCCCTGGACGCCACGTGCACGGCGCCCCGGCGGTGAGAGACCCGGCGTGCGCACCGAGCGGGTGGGCGTGCCCGCACCTGGGGGATGCGGGCACGCCCGGACCGTGACGCGGATGCGTCAGCCGTGGTACGTGATGTACCCGTTGCGGTCGGCGTCGTCGCCGCGCTGCGTGTAGGCGTGCACGTCGGCCCGGGAGCCGCCGGGCTTCAGCAGATAGACGGTGTCCTTGTCGTTGTTCCAGATGAAGTTGCAGTTCTGCCGGTAGACGACGTTGCCGCTGTCCGAGTCGGTGCCCCGCCCGCCGCGCAGCTTCACGTAGTCGCCGGGCTGGAGGTAGTGGCTCGCGGTGAACGTGAACCGGTTCCCGGCGGCGTCCTTCACGACGTAACCCCTGAGGTTGACCGTCGCGCTCCGCGAGTAGTTCTTGATGGTCAGGTACTCGGCTCTGGTGTTGCCGCCCGAGCACCGGTTGTCGTCCGAGCCGGGCGCGTTGTACTGGATTCCCCGGACCTTCAGCGCCGAGGAGTACTCGGCGGCGTGGGCCGGGGCGGTCAGGACGGCGACGACGGAACCCGCCGCGGCGACCGCGGTCAGGGCATGCCGGATACGCATGAGGAAATCCCCCTCAATCGTGCTTATGGAGCGGAGGGAGCTTATCCAATGTGAACGTGAGATGTGTGATGTGGGGAGAATGTGAAGGAAAGGGGTCGGCCTGGGGCGCCGGCAGTTCGGCGAAGGGTCGGTCTAGGGCGTCAGCAGCTCGGCGAAGTGGTCGGCGAAGGCCGTCAGGCGGTCGAGTTCGGGGCCGCTGCGGGCCGCCTCGAAGCCGTGCCGACGAGCCCAGAACGCGGCCTGGACGGCGTGGAGTTGGGTCCAGCGGCGGACCCGGTCCACGTCGAGCCCGGCGGCCTCGGCGAAGACCGCGAGGGCCCGGTGGGCCGCGGCGCGCAGGTCGTCCGCCTCCAGGAAGGCCAGGGCCCGGGACTTGAGGAGGGTGCCACCGTCGTAGGCCGGGTCGCCGACGTGCCCCTTCGGGTCGACCGCCAGCCAGGGCTCGCGGTCGGCGCGCAGGATGTTCCGCGCGTGCAGGTCGCCGTGGATCAGGGTGTCCGGCTGGGCCGCGCCGAGCTCACGGATCGTGGCCAGGGCGTGGTCGAGGGTGCGGCGGGGCAGGGCGTGCCTCAACTCCCAGGCGTCCCGCTCCAGTTGGTCCGCCCACTCGGCGGCCCGGTCGCGCAGCCGGGGCAGTCCCGGCGGCGCGGGCACGGCGAGGCGGCGGCTCACCCGGCCCGCGACCCGCAGCACCTCGTCCTGGTCCTCGACCTCCGCGAGCGTGGCCGTGCGCACCCGCTCCAGGAGCATCGCGTACCGCTCGTCGTCCCGCTCGTACAGGCGGACCGCGCCGCGACCCCGCCACGCGGCGAACGCGTCCGGCTCGTGGTCGTTGCCGGGGTGCGGGAACGACACCTTCAGGACCGCCGGCTCCCCGCCGCGCGTCCGCACCGGCACGACGACGCCGACCGCCCCGTGCAGCACGTCCCCGTCCCGCTCGCAGCCCCAGCGGTCGAGCAACGCTCCCACGATGCCGGGCAGTTCGGCGAGCCAGGCGGCGCCGGTCCCGCCCTCGCGCGCGACGGTGGTCCGGGCGAACGTCTCGGGTACGTCGATCACCCGCGCCACCCTACGCCCGGCACCCCGGGCCCGGGTGTGCGTACGGGAGCGTGCGCGGGGCGCGCGGGGGCGAGGTCGGCGCGAGGGCGCGTTGTCGGACCCGCGTGCCAGAATCCGCAGGGTGAAGATCAGTGCGGGGGAACTCAACCGGGCGACGCTCAGCCGCCAACTGCTCCTGGAGCGCGCCGACTTGAGCGTGCCGGAGGCGGTGCGGCGCGTCGTCGCCCTGCAGGCCCAGCAGCCGGCCTCGCCGTACGTCGCCCTGTGGAACCGGCTGCGCGGCTTCGCCCCGGCCGAGCTCGACGCGGCGTTCGCCGAGCGCCAGGTGGCCAAGGCGACCCTGATGCGCATCACGCTGCACGCCGTCCACGCCGCGGACTACGCACCGTTCCGCAAGGCCATGCAGCCCACGCTGTACGCCTCCCGCCTGGGCGGACGCTTCGCCGAGGCCGGACTCACCGCCGCCGACGCCCACGCGCTCGTGCCGGAACTCCTCGCCTTCGCCGCGCAGCCCCGTACGTCCGCCGAGATGCAGGCCTGGGTGGCCGAACGGCTCGGCGCGGAGCGCAAGGACGGCGCCTGGTGGGGCCTGAAGGGGTACGCGCCGCTGCACCACGCCCCCACCCCCGCCCCCTGGTCCTTCGGCCACCGGCCCTCGTTCGTACGAGCCGACCCGGCGCTCCTGCCCGGCCCCGGCCGCGAGCCGGACGCGGACGCGCTGCGCACCCTGGTCCTGCGCCACCTCGCCGGTTTCGGCCCGGCCTCCGTCGCCGACGTGGCCCGGTTCGCGATGCTGCCACGCACCCCCGTACGGGCGGCGCTCAAGACCCTCGAAGCCGACCTCGTCCAGTGCCGACTGCCGGACGGATCAGTGCTGTTCGACCTCCCGGACGCGCCCCGACCGCCCGCCGACACCCCGGCGCCGCCCCGCCTCATGGCCATGTGGGACAGCACGCTTCTCGCGTACGCCGACCGCAGCCGCGTCCTCCCGCCCGCGTACCGCCCCCTGGTCATCCGCGCCAACGGCGACGTCCTGCCGACGCTCCTCGTGGACGGCCGGGTCGCGGGCGTGTGGCGGCCGGCCGACGACGGCACCGGCATCGAGGCCACCGCCTTCCACCCGCTGAGCCGCCCCGCCTGGACCGCGCTCGCGGCGGAGGCGGACTCCCTGCGCACCCTCCTCGACGGCCGCGAGACGCGGCCTGTACGGGCGGTACGGGCACTGGTGGAAGAAGCTGGGCGACGCCGGGGCGGAGGTCCGGGTCCTGTGAGCGGCCCGTATCAG
Organism: Streptomyces sp. Da 82-17; assembly: GCF_046098215.1. NCBI lineage: Bacteria > Bacillati > Actinomycetota > Actinomycetes > Kitasatosporales > Streptomycetaceae > Streptomyces > Streptomyces sp. Da 82-17. The sequence continues at coordinate 78,830 of NZ_JBJURH010000012.1, read as the reverse complement.
GGGCGGGGGCCGGGCGGCGGCGTGGCCGTCGCCGCGCAGGACGCGCCCAGCAGGTGCGCGGCACGCTCCGTCCGCAGATGCAGCGCCGTACGCCCGGTGCGCTGCGTCGCCACCAGGCCCGCCCCGCGCAGCGCGCCCAGGTGTTGGGACACGGCGCTTGGGGTGACGCCGAGCCGTTCGGCCAGGGCGGGCGTGCTCAACGGCTCGGCGAGCGCCGCCAGGATCCCGGTCCTGACGCGGCCCAACACCGGTTCCATACCGGCGAGTTGGGGCGCGGGCGGCTCCCACAGCAGGCCCACGCCGAGCGCCGGGTAGCGCACCGAGGCCGTCGTGAGAGGCGACTTGTCGACGCCCGCGTGCGGCCAGTTGAAGACGCTGGGGAGGAGGACCAGCCCGTGCGGCCCGGGGTCGACCTGGTGAAGGGTGTGCCGGGCGCCCCGGCCGCGTACCGTCAACCGGCCCCCGTCCCAGGCCAGATCGGGATGCAGTTCCGCGAACAACGCCTCGACGCCGCCGTCCACCAACGTCAGCGCACGCCGGGCGATGTCGGCCTCCAGGAGCGCCCGCATCCGCCCCCAGTGCGGGGCGAGCAGGGCGTCGTGGCAGCGCTGCAGGGCGGCGGCGAGGCGGGGGAGCACGGTCGCGGGCTCGGGAGTCTCCGGCACGGCTCGCGGCCGGCCGCCGACGACCGCCGCGTACTCCCGGCGGAAGAACTCCTCGTCCGTGGCGCGCAACGGCTCCAACTCCGCCGCCAGGGACGGCAACCGCTCCGGCGGCACCGGGAACAGGAACGACGGCATGGAGCCCAGCGGCCCGGCGACCAGCGCGCGCAGCAGCGGCAGCTCCGGCTCACGCGCGACGAGCGGACGAACCCCGCGCGCCCAGCCGCCGTGCACCGCGTGCCCGCCCCCGCCGAGCACGATCCGCAGCGCGAGCACCGTCTCGCCCAGCGGCGACACCGCGAACCGCACCTTCGCCACCGAGCCCGCGCTCAACCCCAGCGCGACGACCACACCGCCACCCCCGCCCGTCCCCCCGACCATGAAGCTGTCACTGAACGATAGAACCCGGGCCGCCCCGCCCGTCAGCCTGGCCCGCATGACGCACACCACCCCGCACGACGCACCGCGCCCGCACGCCCGCGACACCGCGTACGCCTCGCACGCCTTGTACGCCTCCTGTTCCTCCTACGACGGAACCCGCCTCTCCTACGCCGTCACCGGCTGCGGCGAACCGCTCGTCTGCCTTCCCGGCGGCCCCCTGCAGGCGGCCGCGTACCTCGGCGATCTCGGGGGGCTCACCGCGAGCCGCACCCTCATCACCCTCGACCTGCGTGGCACGGGCCGCTCCGCCGTGCCGCGGGACCCCGCCACGTACCGCTGCGACCGGCTCGTCGCCGACGTGGAGGCGCTCCGCGCGCACCTCGGGGCCGACCGCCTCGACCTGCTCGCCCACTCCGCCGGCGCCAACCTCGCCCTGCTGTACACGGCCCGGCACCCCGACCGGGTGCGCCGACTCGTCCTGGTCGCGCCGAGCGTCCTCGCCGTCGGCGTGCCGATCGGGGAGCGGACGCGGCGGGACGTGGCCGAGGCGCGGCGCGGCGAACCCTGGTACCCGGCCGCGTCCAGGGCCCTGGAAGCCGTCTTCGCGGGCCGCGCCGAAGCCGCCGACCTGCGCGCCGTCTCGCCGTTCTGGTACGGGAGTTGGGGCGAGGAGGCCCGTGCGCACGCCGCGGCGGCCGACCGGCAGCGCAACGCGGAGGCCGCCGCCGTGTACGCCGCGGAGGGCGCCTTCGACCCGACGGCCACGCGCGCGGCGCTCGCCCGGCTCCCCGCGCCCGTGCTGGCCCTCGCCGGTGAGCTCGACCTGAACTCCCCACCTCTCGCGGTCGCGGAACTCGCGGGGCTGGTGCGGGACTCCGAGTTCCGCGTGCAGGCCGGGGCGGCGCACTTCCCCTGGCTCGACGACCCGGCCGCGTTCACGACGACGGTCGAGGGTTTTCTGCGGACCTAGCCGGTACGCCGAGCCTCAGCGTCCGCGGCCCCGCCGCACCCGGGCCCGTCCCACCAGGTCGTCCGCCGCCGCGGGCCATGTCTCGTACGTGAACTGGAAACCGGCGTCGAGCAGGCGGCCCGGCACGACGCGGCGGCTCTTCAGGAGCAGTTCCGTGTCGGAACGGAGGACGAACGCGCCCACCTCCGCCATCCACCGCGTCGCCGGGAGGCCGAGCGGCATCCGCCAACTCGTCCGCAGCGCCCGCATGAAGGCGCGCTGCGGCAGCGGAGCGGGCGCGGCCAGGTTGACCGGGCCGGTCAACTCCTCGTGGTCGACGAGGAATTCGACGGCCCGCACGAAGTCCCGGTCGTGGATCCACGACACGTACTGCCGACCGCCGGCGACCGGGCCGCCGAGGCCGAGGCGGGCCATGCGCGACAGCACGTCGAACACGCCGCCGCGGTCCGGGCTCATCACCATCGCCGCCCGCAGCGCGACCTTCCGCGTGCCCGGAGTGTCCGCCTCCGCCTGGGCCCGCTCCCAGTTCCGCGCGATGCGGACGCTGTACTCCCAGTAGTCCGGCACACCGCTCTCGTGGCCGCCGATCACGCCGTCCGCCTCGTCGTTGGCGGCGTCGAAGCGGTGCGCGTACACGGTCGCGGTGCTCATCTGCAGCCACACACGCGGCGGGTCGGCGGCCGCGGCGATCGCCTCGCCGACGACCCGCGCCGAGTCGACGCGCGAGTCCATCATGGCCCGCAGATGGTCGGCGGTGTAGCGGCAACTCACGCTCCGCCCGGCCAGGTTGACGACGATGTCGCTGCCGTCGATCTCCCGGGCCCAGTCCCCGAGCGTGACGCCGTCCCAGGCCACGTCCTGCGGGCGGCGCGGGCGCCGCGTCAGGATCACCACCCGGTGGCCCTGCGCGGTGAACGCCCGCTCCAGGATCGCGCCGACCTGGCCCGTGCCGCCCGGGATGACGATCTTCATCGCTGCGTACCCCCTTGCTCCGTGGCACGAGCCTAACCCAGTTGTTGAACGCGTTCAAAAATCGGGCTCCGGTGCGCGCTCAGGAGCGGGTCCGTGCCGCCTCCGGCGGCGGGCACCACTTCGCGCCCTTCCCGCCGCCCTGCCGCCCGCAGAACCCCATCTGCTGCGGCCGCTGCGCCCCCTCGACGCGCTGTACGGAGATGAGCTTGTCGAGCGGAACCTGCTGGTCCACGCCGCCGCCGAAGTCGATCACGCCGCTCTCGCCGTCCAGGGCGACCTTGCCGTGGATGCCGCTCAGGGCGTGCCACACGGCCGGCGGGGTCAGCGGGATGCCGGCGGCCCGGTCCTTGAGGCGGGCGATGGCCTTCAGGTAAAGGTTCACCGCGTCGAACGCGAGCGCCGCGTGACCGTCGAGCGAGGTGTCCTCGACCCGCCGGCACTCCTCGGGGAACAGCTCCTTCATCGTGCTGTACAGGTCGCTCGGCCCGTCGCAGGACGCCGAGCCCACGGTGAAGTCGAGGAACTCGTACGGCACCCGCGGGAAGGCCTTGCGGCGGTCCGGGTCCGCGCCGAGGCGGGCCACGTCGTCGCCGCCGAGCAGCCGGGGCGGGCTCGAACCGCAGGTGTCGTTGGCGGCGCCGAGGATCGTCTCGAAGTCCTCGCTGCGGCCCGCGAAGAACACCAACCCGTCGTACCCGCAGGCCTGTTCGCCGACCGCGCGGGTCCCGGTGCCGGTGGGCGTGCCGGGTGACGCCGGGGACGGCACGTACCCCTCCTCCTGCACGGCGAAGCCCGCCGCGTCGAAGGACTTCGCGGCGTCCTGACGCAGGTTCTCGCTGTACTCGTCGGTCGGGTCGAGCGAGTACACGATGCGTACGCGCCGCTTCAGCTCGTCCTCCTCGACCAGGTGGGCGGCGTACGCGGCGGCCACCGCGGCCTCGCGCCGGTTGAGCGGCGACACCTGGTAGTACAGCGACGACTCGCTCGGCAGGGAGTCCGCGGACAGGGTCGTGGCGACCATCGGCAGCCCGACCTCGGTCAGCCGGTCGATCGTCGTGATCGTCGCCTTGCGGCTCTGGTCGAGCCCGGTGACGCCGACGATGCTCGGGTCACGGGCCATCATCTTCTGCACGCGCAGCGCGACATCCGCCCCGTACCGCATGCCGCTGCCCGCGCTGGCCGGGAAGATCCGCAGTACGGGCTGCGCGTCGCCGGCCTTGTCGAGCTGGCGGCGCTGCGCGCTGGCGGCGCCCTGCAACGCCTCGCGCGCGTACGACTGGGCGCTGTAGCGCTGCCCGGACGGGGCGCTGAGCAGCGCGGTCAGATGCACGAGCGTCACGAGAGGGCGCTTCGGGTCGTCCTTGTGGCGCCGCTCGGCCTCCCGGTTCTGGTCGGCGATGGTCCGCATCGTCTTGCGCACCCGCTCGTCGGTGGAGCCGAAGGCGAAGCCGTGCGGCGCGACGCCCACGCACTCGCCGGTCTTCTCCCGCCACACGGTCGCCGCGTCCGGGTCGTCGCGGCTCAGGCCGCAGTGCTGGCGCTGCCAGTCGTCGCGGTCGCCCCGGTGGTCGAGCACGGAGACGCCGACCGAGCCGCCGATCAGCGCGAGCGCCGCCGTGGCCGCGACCAGCGTGGCGATCCGGCCCGTCCACACCGGCGGGCGCGGCACGGCGAGACGGCGGGCGATCGCCGCGCCGTCCCGCTGGATCTCGTACCGCTCGGCGTCCTCCGGAACGGTCTCCGGAATACGCACCGGAAGAAACCAGAACTGAACCGGCCGCCCGCCGCCCGCACTGCGCACATGCTCGCACCACACGTCGTACGGAGCGGGATTGTCGGTGAGTTCCCGCACCCGCATCACGGCGTTCGCAGCCGCGTTCCGGCCGGAATGCAGCGACGCGTCCGGAGTCTGGCCCTGCGGGTCCCGGGAGAACCGCAGCGCGGGGTCGGCGGCGGGTTCCTCGGTGCTGCTGGTGATGAGCAGCAGCGGGTCGAACGCGCCGATGTCATTGCGCACTTCGGCGAACAGCCGCACCAGTTCCCTGCCGTGGTTCCGCGCGCTCAGGCCGCGCAGAAACGCCACGCAATAGGCCGTACGACGATGGGCGCGGCGGCGCCACGGGCGACGGCGATAGGCGACCCGGAGATCCTCCAGAAAAGCGTCGATCAGCAATTTGCTGATCTGCTGCGGATCTTCGCGCCCCCACCGCGGCTGGGTGAGCCGCACGGCGAACCCGATGAACGTTCCCGGATCGGCTGGCGCCATGTACGGCTGGTGCAGCAGCCAGCGGTATTCGCGCCCCACACCGCGCCACACCCGGAACCAGAAGATCGGCAGCAGATAGAGCCCCAGGATGTACGCCCACCAGGGCACGGCGCCCTGCAGCGCGACTTCGGTGCTCGGGCTGCGCATGAATCCGAAGAAGCGGCGGCGCATCAATTCCCGGTCGCGCAGCCGCCTCAGCACGATGCGGCCGTGCTGGCTGTCCGGCTCCTGTGCGGTGTCGGTCAGCTCCAACAGCCAATTGACCAGGCCGAGTCGGCGAAAGCGCACACGGCGGTCGCTTCCGTACCGGTCGGACGAATACTTGCTGGCGAGTTCGACGAGAATGCGGCGGCAGAGCTCGGCCCGCTGCCAGGCGGGGTCCAGATAGTTCTCGGCCCGTTCGTCGCCGCGCTCGGCGACGACCTCGTCCCACTTCTTCTCCATGTCGACCGGCTGGAACGGAACGGCCCTCGGCTGCGCCTCGTTGAGGGCGTGCTCGATCTGTTCCGCGAGCTCGTCCTGATGGTCGCCGACGAGGCTCAGGATCGGAATTCCGTCCCGGTGCGGAACCTCGCCGGGCAATTCGGTCTTCTTGGGCCGGGACACGAGCTTTCCCAGCAGTTTGAACAGCAGATCGGCATGTTCGAAGACGGGCGCCACTCTTCCCCCGTTGCGTCAGAGACCGGCCAACGTAGTAGCTCCGGAACATCCACGATAGTGCTCGGGCGCCGCCGCTGAACAGGCTTGCGATGTTTGCTGTTCGGTCACGGGCGAGGCGGCCGGGAGGGCGGCGCGAGGCGGTCGTCGGGCCCGGCGGCGGGCCTGTCGGCGCAGGGTCGCGAGGCGGTCGGCGGGCCCCGCGGAAGGCGGCCGGGGCCGATTGTCAGTGGTGCACGGCAGGATGGGGGCATGACGACGACTCCTGCCGTTCCTTCCGCCGTTCCTGCTGGTCAGACGCCCGCCGAGGCCGCCCCGCAGGCTGCCCTGCAGTCCGCCGACGCCTACGCGGAGGCGGTCGCCCGGGCGGTTCGCGCCGCCGCCGCGTACTACGACAACGGCAGCTCCGCCCTCGACGACGAGGCGTACGACAGGCTGGTCCGCGAGATCGCCGCGTACGAGGCGCGGCACCCCGACGAGGTGCTGCCCGACTCGCCCTCCGGCAAGGTGGCCGGCGGCGCGGTCGAGGGGGACGTTCCGCACACGGTCCCCATGCTGAGCCTCGACAACGCGTTCTCCGACGAGGAGTTCAGCACCTGGGCGGCCTCGCTCGAACGCCGCATCGGCAGGCCGGTCGCCGCCTGGAACGTGCAGCCGAAGCTGGACGGCCTGGCCATAGCGGCCCGGTACGAACAGGGCCGGCTCACCCGGCTCATCACGCGCGGCGACGGGACGGCCGGGGAGGACGTCTCGCACGCCGTCGGCACGATAGAGGGCCTGCCCGCCCAGCTCACCGAACCCGTCACGGTCGAGGTGCGCGGCGAAGTCCTCATGACCACCGCCCAGTTCGAGTACGCCAACGAGGTCCGCACCCGGCACGGCGGCGACCCCTTCGCCAACCCCCGCAACGCCGCCGCGGGCACGCTCCGCGCGAAGGACCGTGCGTACACGGTGCCGATGACGTTCTTCGGCTACGGACTGCTGCCGCTGCCCGGCACGGACGACGAGCTCGCCGAAGAGCTCGCCGCCGAGGCGCACGGCGACCTGATGGACCGCGCCGTGCGGTACGGCGTCAACACCCCGGCGAGCACGCAGGTGCCCGGCAGGGTCGTCACCACCGTCGAGGAAGTCCTCGCGCGGGTACGGGAGATCGGGGAGCTGCGCGCCCAACTCCCGTTCGGCATCGACGGCATCGTCGTCAAGGCCGACCTGGCCGCCGACCAGAGGGAAGCGGGGGAGGGCACGCGGGCGCCGCGCTGGGCGCTCGCGTTCAAGCTCCCCGCCGTCGAGAAGATCACCAGGCTGGTGGACGTGGAGTGGAACGTCGGCCGCACCGGCATCATCGCGCCCCGCGCCGTCCTCGAACCGGTCGAGATCGACGGCTCGACGGTCACGTACGCGACGCTGCACAACCCGGCCGACATCACGCGCCGCGGCCTGCGCCTCGGCGACCACGTGATGGTGTACAAGGCGGGGGACATCATCCCGCGCGTGGAGGCCCCGGTGGCCCATCTGCGGACGGGCGACGAGCGGGAGATCGAGTTCCCCGCGGCCTGCCCGCAGTGCGGTTCGGGCATCGACACGGGGGAGCAGCGGTGGCGCTGCGAGCGCGGCCGCAACTGCCACCTGGTCGCCTCCGTCGCGTACGCGGCGGGCCGGGACCAGCTGGACATCGAGGGGCTCGGCCACTCCCGGGTCGTCCAACTCGTCGACGCCGGGCTCGTGTCGGCGCTGCCCGACCTGTTCGACCGGCTGACGCGCGACGACCTGCTCGGCCTGGAGCGGATGGGGGAGACCAGCACGGACAACCTGATCGCCGCCCTGGAGGCCGCCAAGCGGCAACCACTGTCGCGGGTGCTGTGCGCGCTCGGCATCCGCGGCACGGGACGGTCCATGTCCCGCCGCATCGCCCGGCACTTCGCCACGATGGACGCGATCCGCGCGGCCGACGCGGAGGCCATGCAGCAGGTCGAGGGCATCGGGGCGGAGAAGGCCCCGGTGATCGTCGCCGAGCTGGCCGAGCTGGCCGACCAGATCGACCGTCTCGCTGCGGCGGGCCTCACCATGACGGAGCCGGGAGCGACCCCGCCCGCCCCGCCGGCCACGGAGGAGAACGGAGCCGACGCCAGTCAACCGGCGGTTCCCGCAGGCCCGTTGGCCGGGATGAAGGTCGTGGTGACCGGCGCGATGACGGGCCCGCTGGAGAAGCTCTCCCGCAACGAGATGAACGAACTCGTCGAACGAGCCGGAGGCAAGGCGTCCGGCAGCGTCTCGAAGAACACCAGCCTGGTCGTCGCGGGCGAGGGCGCGGGCTCGAAGCGCACGAAGGCCGAGACGCTGGGCGTACGCCTGGCCACGCCGGACGAGTTCGCCGAGTTGGTGGGGGAGTTCATCATGTGACGCGAGCCCCGCCGGGCAGGGGCGCCCCGGGGTGAGGCGCGGCGCACACCTCACCCCGGGGGCCGCTCAGGCAGGGTCGACGCGTGACACGGTCCCGCCCAGGTCGAGCACGTACAGCTCGCCGTCGCCGGCCTGGGCGAAGGACACGACCTGGCCGCCGTTGACGCCCAGGTCGTGCTGTCCGGTGACCTTGCCGTTCTCGATCTGCAGGGAGCGCAGCGTGCCGTCGCAGTAGTCGCTGAACACGTACTGGCCCTTCAGGTCCGGGATCTTCTCGCCCCGGTAGACATACCCGCCGGTCACCGAGCAGCCCAGGCCGTTGCGGTCGTACTCGTGGATCGGCGGCACATGGTTCGCGGGCTCCGTGCCGCCGCGGAACGGATGGTTGCCCTCCATCGCGGACCAGCCGTAGTTCTCGCCGCCCTTGCTGTCGGCCGGAGCCCAGTCGATCTCCTCCCAGGCGCTCTGGCCGACGTCGCCGATCAGCAGGTCGCCCGTGCCCGAGTCGAAGGAGAACTTCCATGGGTTGCGCAGCCCGTACGCCCAGATCTCGTCCTTGGCCTTCGGGTCGCCGACGAACGGATTGTCCGCGGGCACGGCGTACGGGTCGCCGCCCGCCGGGTCGATCCGCAGCAGCTTGCCGAGGAGGGTGTCGAGGTTCTGCCCGTTGCCGTGCGGGTCCCCGCCGGAGCCGCCGTCGCCGAGCGCGATGTACAGATAGCCGTCGGGGCCGAACCTGAGGTCGCCGCCGTTGTGGTTGGCGTACGGCTGGGTCTGGGTGAGGACGGTGCGGCGGGAGTCCGGGTCGAGCTTGCCGTCCTTGACGGCGAACTCGTCGACGGTGCTGGTGCCTTCAAGGTCGGTGAACGACAGGTAGAAGTGGCTGAAGTCCGGGTCGAAGGCGATGCCGAGGAGTCCGCGCTCGCCGTCGGTGGTGGTCTCCGCGGAGATGTCGAGCACCGGGTCGCCGAGGCCCTGGTCGGTCAACACCCGGACGGTGCCCGCGCGTTCGGCGATCCACACGGACCCTCCGGGCCCGGCGGCCCCGGCGGACGGGTTCTTCGCCGTGGCCACTTCCTTCAGCGTGACCTGCGGAGCCTTCTTCTTGGCGGCCGGCGCTGCGGCCTGCGCTGCGGCGTGCGAGTAGCCCTGCGCGGTGACCGGACCCCGGTCCGTGGCACGGCCGTCGGGCTCGTCGGCGGAAGCCGTCGCCAGGGCGAGGGAAGCGGCGAGGCAGACGGCGCCGACGATCGCGGAACTCCTGGTGCGCGTACGTAAGTTCACCGTGGCCCTCCTAGGGGCGGCGCAGGCAGAGGCCGCACGACTGCCGGTGGCGGATCCCGATCCGCCGCGCTCGGCGACACTCGACCTCTACCTGGGTGGGGGGTGGGGGGATGGTGTGTCACTGGCCTGTCACTGGCTATGGACGAGGATACGGAGACGGGCGCTGATGGCATAGACCAATGCCCGGGATTCGATGGCGGATTCCTCACGGCGGCGCGTGCGCGGCGAGTCCCCCCTCGCCGCACACGCACCACTCACCCGGCCACCCCGTCACTCAGCGGCACACCTGGCCCCGCCGCCTCACCGCATGTCCGCGGGGCGCTCCTTCCCGGCGAACGGGAAGCGGGCGCGGAAGTCGTCCGCCGCGTCCTCCAAAGTGCAGAAGCTGACGCCCTCGTGGCGGGAGACGTACTCGATGAAGCGCTCCAGCATCAGCAGGACCTGCGGGCGGCCGGAGACGTCCGGGTGCAGGGTGACGGGGATCACCGCGTAGTCCAACTCCCGGTGCACCCAGTCGAACTGGTCCTTCCAGTCCTGCTCCAGGGCGCGCGGGCTGACGTAGCCGTGGCTGTTGTGGGAGTGCTTGTTGAACATCATGGGCGGCAGGTCGTCCACGTACCAGTTGCCGCAGAACTCCACCAGGTCCACCTCGTGGCCGTGGACCAGGGGCTTCATCCAGTCGGCGGCGTCCTTGGTGTAGTCGATCTTCGTCCAGGTGTCGCCGACGCGGGCGTAGAAGGGGGTGAAGTCCCGGTAGTTCTGCGAGTGGTCGTAGGAGAAGCCGTACTTGTGCAGCAGGGCCGCGGTCTGAGCGGACATCTCCCACCACGGGGCGACGTAGCCGCGCGGCTTGCGGCCCGCGAACGACTCGATCAGCTCGACGCTGCGGGCGAGGACGTCCTCCTCCTGCTGCGGGGTCATCGCGATGGGGTTCTCGTGCGAGTAGCCGTGCGCGCCGATCTCGTGCCCGGCCTCGATGACCATCTCGGTCTGCGCCGGGAACGTCTCGATGGAGTGGCCGGGGATGAACCAGGAGGTGCGGATGCCGTACCGCTCGAACAGCTTGAGCAGGCGCGGCGTGCCGACCTCGCCCGCGAAGACGCCGCGCTGGATGTCGTTGGGCGAGTCCTCACCGCCGTACGAGCCGAGCCAGCCGGCGACGGCGTCCACGTCCACGCCGAGTGCGATCTTGATGTCCTTGGCCATGTGGGGTTCCTTTCAGGGGAGTTGAGGGGCAATCGAGTGGATGCCGTCCGGTTCAGCTCGCCTCGTCGAGCGCCGCGTGGATGCGTGCGACCGCGTCGGCGACGGCCGCGGAGTCCCGCTCGCTCCAGTCCCGCTCGGTCATGCTGTGCACGGAGATCCAGCCGGCCATCGCCCCGTCCCGCTCCACCGGCGCGAGCAGCTGCGCGTGCACGCCGTACACGTCGATCAGGGCCTGCGGCGGATGCGGGTCGTCGCGGAAGTGCGGCTGCACCAGCGGGCGGCGGTGCTGCTCCAGCCACTCCACGGTGTTGAGGCGGCGCTGGTCGAGGGAGGCGTCGCGGCGGATCGAGCGGATGCCGTCGCCGCAGGACTCGCCGGCCGTCAGGTCCACGCCGAGGCCGTGCCCGGGCAGGTCGACGCGGAACGTGGTGCGGTCCGCGGCGGTCGCCGTCCGCAGCTCGGCGAGCGCCGACTGGATGCGGGCGCGCAGGCTGCCGGAGCGCAGCAGGTCGCCGTGGCCGGGCAGCGCCGGGTGGGCGCCGGCCAGGTCGAGGGCCTGCCACAGGGTGGCGGTCACCGAGTCGAACACCGGGACGCCCAGGGCGGGTTCGAGCTCGGCGGCGGGCCGGGCCCCGTACACGTTGGTGCACACCACGGCCACCGCGTGCGCGTCGTCCGCGGCCGCCGCCTCGATCTGCCGGGCGACGTCCGGCTGCGGGACGCGCGCGAACGCCTCGTTCTCGCTGATCCCGAGCGGCTCGGCGAGCGTGCAGGCCAGCCCCTCCTTCGCGTACGTCTGCACGATCCGCTCGGCGACGTCCCGGGTGTACGGCAGGGCCAGGCCGAGGCGGGTCACGCCGTACGCGGCGCAGGCGTCGAGCAGCGCGAGCGTGGACGTGGTGGCGGGGACGCCGGTCTCCGCGGTGATCGCCGCGCAGAGCGCGCGGTCCCGGTCGACGCCGAGCCAGGAACCGGACGTGCCGTTCCAGGCGATGACGTCGACCTGCGCGTCCGCCAGCTGGAGGGCCGCCGAGAGCATCGGCGCCGGGTCGAACTGCGCGTCGGAGCCGGAGTCGAGTGCGATCCGGGTGACCGGCACGCGGGCGAAGTGCGCGGTGGCGGCGCCGGTGCCGTGCAGCAGGTCGTAAGTGACCGGTTCCAGGCAGGTGTTGGAGGACGGGGTGAGCATTCCGATCCGGACCGGGACCGGCGGGCGGGCAGTGCTCATCGGACGGACAGCCTCCTGCTGTAGTCGAGGACGAGGGACGAGGCGGTGAAGAGGACGCCGGCGCCGACGAAGTAGAGCAGCGCCCAGGTGTACGAGCCGGTGCCGCCGACGATGAAGCCGACCGCGATCGGCGTGACGATGCCCGCGATGTTCCCGGCGAAGTTCATCGCGCCGCCCATCACACCGGCGTTGGCGCGCCCGCCGAGCAGCGACGGCAGCGACCAGTACAGGCCGGCCCAGCGCAGGAAGAACAGCACGGCGGAGAGCAGCAGCACGGCGGTCAGCGCGTCCGGCACGAGGACCACGCCGAGCAGACCGGCGACGACGGCCGCGCCCGCGACGCCCATCAGGGTCCGCATGACCTTGTTGGCGCCGGCGCCGCGGGACCGCCAGCGGTCGGCCAGCCAGCCGCCGATCAGCTCGCCGACGAAGCCCGCGCCGAAGATGACGAGCGTCGACCAGCCGATGGTCTTGATGTCGAAGCCCTTGGTCTCGGAGAGGTACAGCGGGCCCCAGGTGAGCAGCCCGTAGAAGACTCCGTTGAAGCCCATCCAGCCCAGGCACATCGCCCAGAACGAGCGGTACTTGAGGTACGGGCGCAGCCCGGTGCGCTCGTCGGAGCCCTCCGCCTCGGCGTCCTCCTCGGCGTGGGCGCGCTCGATGTACGCGGCCTCCGCCTCGTTGACGCCGGGGTGCCGGCGCGGGTCGTCGCGGATGTACCAGTAGGCGAGCAGGCCGACCACGACGGTGGCGACGCCCGCGATGACGAAGCTGGTGCGCCAGCTTCCGGTCCAGGCGATCAGGCTGGAGATGATGATGCCGCCGAGGGCCGCGCCGAGCGGGGCGCCGCCGTCGAGGAGGACGGCGCCGCGGCCGCGTTCCTTCCGCGGCAGCCACTGGGCGTTGAGCTTGCCGCCGGCGGGCATGACCGGTGCTTCGACGGCGCCGAGGAGGAGGCGGTAGCCGAGCAGCGAGCCGACTCCGGTGGCGGCGGCGGTGACGCCCTGGGCGACGCCCCAGCCGACGCACGCGCCGGACGCCATCAGGCGCGGACCGAAGCGGTCGATCAGCCAGCCGCCGGGGATCTGCATCAGCGCGTACGACCAGAAGAACGCGCTGAGGACGATGCCGGTGGTCTCCTTGCTGAGGCCCAGATCCTCGGTGATCAGGGGGAGCGCGACGGAGACGGAACCGCGGTCGATGTAGTTGAGCGCGACCACGCCGAGCAGCAGGACGAACATCTTCCAGCGGACCTTGGTCGGCCGGTCCTTCCGGTCCTTCCGGGTCCGTCTGCCGGCGCTCTGGGACGCTGAGGCCGTGGGTGAAGTCATGGCATACCCTCAATTCGGGCAGGGCGGAATGAGGCAGTGAAATGCAGGGGTGGCGCGCCATTGACCTGGGGGTTTCCCGCTATGGCATACCAAAAAATAGGTGCGCCCCTGAGCGCCGTCAAGAGTTTGGTATACCGTAAGCGGAAGATCTTTTACGGGGCCGCACACGAGGCCCCCCGGCACCCCGCACGGGTGCCGGGGAAGTTCACGGGGAGGAAACGTGAGTCAGAACGAATCGCAGGCCGCCGCATCCCTCACCAGGACGGCCTGGCTGCGCGACCAGGTCTGCGAGGAGCTGCGCGACCGGATCATCACCGGCCGCCTCGCCCCCGGCGACCGGCTCGTGGAGCGTGATCTGGCCGAGGAGTTCAGCGTCTCCCGCGTGCCCGTGCGCGAGGCGATCCGCATCCTCATCGCCGAGGGCTTCCTGACCGCGGCCTCGCCGCGCCGCATCGTCGTCAAGGGGTACGACCGCAAGGACGTGGAGAACCTCTTCGACCTGCGCGAGGCCCTGGAGGTCCTGGCCGTGCGCCGGGCCGCGGAGCGGGCCGACAAGGCCGGACTCGCCGCGCTGGAGCGGCTGTTGGAGAACGCGCGGCGCGCGACCCTCTCCGGCAAGCCCGAGCGGATCTCCCGCGCCAACGCGGCGTTCCACCACCAGATCATGGAGCTCGCCGACAACGAACTCCTCGCCTCCACCGTCGAACCCCTGGAGGGCCGGCTCCGCTGGCTGTTCCAGCAGGTCGACGAGCCCGGCACGCTCTGGGAGGAGCACGACGCGCTCTACCGGGCCATCGCCTCGCGCGACGTGGACGCGTCGGCGGAGGCGTCACTCAGTCACGTACGCCACTACCGGGAGGTGGCGCTGCGGATGCTGTTCGAGGAGTAGGCAGACCTGCCGGGGGTCATGGTTTGCGCAGGTCGGCGAGCAGCTCGTCCAAGGTGCGTGTCAGGGCGGCCGAGTTGGCCGCGTCGAACCACGTCGTGCGGACGCGCTCGTTGTTGCCCTTCGGCGACTCGTGCTCCCCGCCGAGCTGCTCGAACGAGTGCGACGGATCCTCCAGGGACCGCCCGACCTCCTGGAACAGGCTGCGTACGTACCGCTCCGCGGCCTCGGCGGGAATGCCGTGGCCGACCGCCCACCGGGTGACTGTGGCGAGGTAGGCGTAGTGCGTGGTCTGCGTGCCCGTCAACGCGGACAGGACGTCGAAGTCCGCCTCGTCCGCGACGGGTTGGGCCCCGCCGAGCCGTGCGAAGAGGGCGTCCACGACCGGGTGCGCCGGATGCGTCACGGTGACGGAACGGCGCCGCCGCACCGACGGCAGCGGGATCGCCCGCACCAACGCGACGTCCTCGCCCAGGAGTTGGTGCAGCTCGTCGTTGCTCACGCCGGACATCACGTTCACCACCGTGCGCCCGGCGGGCACGACGAGCCCGGCGAGCGCCTCCTGCCGCTGCGCGCGGCGCACGGACACGACGAGGAGGTCGCAGCGGTCGACGACCTGCTGGTTGTCCGCACACACCCGCACGCTCGCGTGCCGTGCCGCCAACTCCCGTGCCGTACCGGCCCCTCGGGGCGACAGGAACACCTCCGGCGGCTCGGCCACCCCCTCGCACAGGCCGTCCACGAGAGCCGCGGCGAGCTTGCCGACGCCGATGATGCCGATGCGTTCCATGTCCTCCCCGTTCCCGCGTTGACCCGTTCCTCCGGACGCCGCGGTGTGTCCCGTTCCCCCGGTCGCCACGGTTCTCGACTGTAGTGGCCGGGGTGACACCCGCGGGCCGGATGCGATCAACTGTCCCCATGTCTGCGCACACGCCGCGAGCGGGATACACGACAGTCGGGTACGGCGGGGTCGACGTGCTGGTGGGTGCCGAACGCGGGGCCTATCCGTACGGCAACTCGCTGCGCGTACGCGGCACCGCATCCTCGCTGCTCGTCGACCCCTCGCTGTCGCTCCTGGACGGGGCGCCGCCCGTCGACGTCGTCCTGGTGAGCCACGCGCACGAGGACCACATCGCCGGACTCGCCGACTACGACGTGCCGGTGCACGTGCACACCGCAGACCTCGAACCGCTGCGCTCCCGCGAGGAGTTGATCGCCGGGCTCGGGCTGCCGGCGGAGGCGGTCGCGGAGGTCGACCGGATGTTCCGGGACGACTTCCGCGTGCAGGGGCGGCCCGACGCGAAGGGGTTCGACGACGGCGCGGTGTTCGACCTCGGCGGGCGCACCGTGACGGTCGTCCACCTGCCCGGTCACACCGCCGGGCACTGCGGATTCCTGGTCGAGCCGGACGGGTTCCTGTTCGTCGCGGACATCGACCTGACGTCGTTCGGCCCGTACTACGGCGACCCCGGCAGCGACCTCGACGACTTCGAGGCGTCCATGCGGCGCTGCCGGGACATCGACGCCCGCTGGTACGGGACGTCCCACCAGAAGGGCGTGATCGAGGGGGCCGCGGAGTTCCGGCGCCGGCTCGACGCGTTCGCGGGCGTGATCGGGCGACGCGAGGACACGCTCCTCGCGTATCTGACCGAGCCCCGCACCGTCGCCGAGATCGCCGCCCACCGCCTGGTGTACCGGCCGCACGTGGAGGCCCCGCACGTCACCTCCGTCGAACTCCGCACCGCGGCACGCCACTTGGAACGGCTGACCGCGCGGGGGCGGGTGGAGGAAGTGGAACCTGGGCGGTTCCGGCGCCGGTGACGGCAGGCGCACCCGCCGCCGGCCGCCCCGCCGCGACCGTCAGCTGCCGGTCCCCATCCACTCCTCCTCGTACGCCGCGTACGTCCCGTCGCGCTTCGCCAGGTGGGTGAACTGGTCGACGTACTCCTTGAACTCGTCGTCGCCGCGCGGCAGGGCGTACGCCTTCTCCGAGAACGTGAACGGCTTCTCCGGGTGCAGCGAGCACAGCTCCGGGTTGATCTTCGACTGGTACAGCGTCTCGCTCGCGTCCGTCATCATCACGTCGGCCCGGCCCTCCACGATCTCCCGGAAGATCGTCGTGTTCTCCGGGTGCAGCTTGATCGTGGCCTGCTCGATGTTCTCGCGTGCGAACTGCTCGTTCGTGCCGCCCGGGTTGACGATCACCGTCGTGCCCGGCTTGTCGATGTCCGCCAACTGCCCAGCGCCGAACCGCTCCTTGTCCGCGCAGCGCACGATCGGGGTCTTGCCGTCCTCGCGGGTCGGCTCGCCGAAGTACACCTGGCGGGCGCGCGGCAGCGTGATCGAGACGCCGCCGACCCCGATGTCGCAGCGGCCCGCCGCGACGTCCTTCGTGAGGTTCGCCCAGGTCGTCGCCACGAACTCGGGCCTCGCGTCGAGGCTTTCGGCGAGGTCCTCGGCCATCTTGATGTCGATCCCGGTGTATGTGCCGTCCTCGGGGTCGAGGTGCGTGAACGGCCGGTAGTCGCCGGTCGTGCACACCTCCAGAACCCCGGAACGCGGCACCGAGTCGAGCAGGCTCAGGTGCCCGGACTCCCGGGGCGGCGCCCCGCCGGACCCGTCCGACCCCGCGGGCGCGGCGGGCGCGGCGGCCGTCGCGGCGAGGAGACAGACCAGGGCGGACAGGGTGGCGGCACGGCGACGCTTCATGACGGCAACTCCTCTACGGAACCGACCCGTTCGGTGCAGGGGGCCGGAACACCATCGCAGACCCGCCCCCGCCGGTGAAACCCCTGCTCACGCTCCGGAACGCCCGGGACGGCACCGCGCCGACACCCGCGGGACGCCGTACGGAAACCGCTGCGGCAAGCATTGACAACCTTGCGCAAGCCTTCGCAGGATGGGCGCCACCGGTCACCGAGGACCGGCGCGCCCGGCGCCCGCCGGGCCAACCGACCCCTGGGGGTGGACCGTTGGCGGCAACGCTCACCGATGTGGCCAAGCGCGCGGAGGTCGCCCTGTCGACCGCGTCCCGCGCCTTCAGCGACCCCTCCCGGCTCGGGCCCGGCACCCTCCGCAAGGTGCTGACCGCCGCGCAGGAGCTCGGCTACACACCGGCCCCGACCCGCCCCTCGGCCACCGGTACGGGCACGGACGGCGCGACCGTCGCCGTCGTCGTGCCCGACATCGCCCACCCGTTGTTCGGCGTCTTCGTCAAGGCCGCCCAGGCCGCCGGACGCGGCCGCCGTACGACCGTCGTCCTCGCCGACACCGACTTCCGGCCGGAGCGCGAACGCGAGGTCATCGCCCAACTCCGCGACCGCGCCGACGGGTTGCTGCTCTGCACCCCCTGGCTGGAGACCGACGAACTCCTCGACCTGTGCGGCGCCACCCCGGTCGTCCTCGTCAACCGCGAGGCGCCCGGCACCGCCTGCGTGCTCACCGACACCGCCGACGGCGTCCGCCAGGCCTGCGAACACCTCGCCGCCCTCGGCCACCGCCGCCTCGCGTACGTCCAGGGGGAGCGGCGCTCGCGCCTCAACCGGGAACGCATCGAGCAGGCCAGGACCGCCGCCAAGGACGCCGACCTGGAGCTGCTGCCGCTCGGCTGGCAGGCCCAGACGTACGAGGGCGGGAAGGCCGCGGCCGCCGGGGTGCTCGCGACCGGGGCGACCGCGGTGCTCACCCACAACGACCCGATGGCGCTCGGCGTCGTCGCGGGCGCCCGCGCGCTCGGCGCCCGCGTGCCGGACGACCTCAGCGTGGTCGGCGTGGACGGTATCCCGTTCGCCGAGCTCGCCCGACCTGCCCTGACCACCGTCGCCGTGCCGATGGCGGAGGCCGGCGGCGCCGCCTTGGACCTCCTCGAACTCTCCCTGGGCGCGGGCCCCGCCACACCCCGCACCGTCACGCTCCCCACCCAGCTCGTCGTACGCGACACGACCGGGCCGGCGCCGCGCGGCTGAGGCTCGGCGAGCAAGCGGAAGAGCACAGGCAAGCACAGGCAAGCACAGACAAGTCCCAGCAACATTCGGCAAGATCCAGCAACACCGCTCAGAAGGGCCGCACCCGTGACCACCCCTGCCCTGAACACCTCTGCCCTGAACACCCCTGCCCCGACCGCGCCCGCCCTCCGTGTCGTCGTCGCCGATGCCAGCATCCGGCCCCAACGGGAGCGCCTGGAGGAGCAGTTGCCGGAGGGGACCGTCGTCGTCTGGCCGGAGCCGCGCGACCGGGCCGCCGTCGAGGCCGCCGTCGCCGACGCCGACGTGCTGGTCTCCGGGGTCTGCCCCGCGCCGACCGGCACCGCGGGCAAACGACTGCGGCTCGTGCACGCCGCCGGCGCCGGGACCGACGGCATCGACACCGCGGCCCTGCCGCCCGGCACGGTCGTCGCCAACACCCACCACCACGAGGAGTCCATCGCCGAGTACGCCGTCGCCACGGCCGTGCTCCTGCACCGCGGCTTCCTCGCCCAGGACGCCGCCCTGCGCCGCGGCCACTGGGACACCCCCGCCTACGACCCGGCCGCCGCCTGGCGGGACTCGCTCGCCGGGTCGACCGTCGGCTTCGTCGGCTTCGGGCACATCGGCCGCACCGCCTGGCAGCGCTTCGCCGCGTTCGGCACACGCGGCATCGCCGTCACCGGCAGCGGCTCGACCGACGCCGCGGCAGAGGGACTCGCGTGGGCGGGCCGCACCGACACCCACCTCCCCACCCTCCTCGAAGAGGCCGACACCGTCGTCGTCTCCGCCCCACACACCCCCGCCACCACCGGACTCGTCGGCGCCGCCGAACTGGCCCGGATGAAGCCGACCGCCGTCCTCGTGAACGTCGGCCGCGGCCCCGTCGTCGACCAGGACGCCCTGTACGACGCGCTGCGCGACCGCACCATCGGCGCCGCCGCGATCGACGTCTGGTACCGGTACCCCGCCGACGGCCACGAGGGCGCACCCGCCGCCCACCCCTTCCACGAGCTGGACAACGTCCTGATGACCCCGCACTCGTCCGCGCTCACCCGGCAGACCTTCCAGCGGCGCGCCGACGACATCGCCGCCAACATCCGCCGCCTCGCCGCAGGACAGGAACTCGAACGCGTGGTCACGGTCACCCCCGCCTGACCCGCCGCCGTACCCCCACCGCAACGTCCCCCCCCGCACCCCCGTCCCCGTCATCCACCCGAGGAAGTGTGGACCGTGACCCCCAACTCCCCCTCCCCGCAGGCGACTTCGCCCTCGCCCCGCAGAGCCGCCTGGGCCGGATTCATCGGCACTGCGCTCGAACAGTACGACTTCGTCATCTACGGCACCGCGTCGGCGCTGGTCTTCAGCAAGCTGTTCTTCCCCAACGTCTCGCCCGCCGTCGGCATCCTCGCCAGCTTCTCCACGTACGCCGTCGGCTTCGCCGCACGCCCCCTCGGCGGGCTGTTCTTCTCCCGCTACGGCGACCGGCTCGGCCGCAAGTGGGTGCTGGTGATGACGCTGTTCCTCATGGGCGGCTCCACCCTCGCCATCGGCTTCCTGCCCACGTACGGGCACGTCGGCATCCTCGCCCCGGTCCTGCTGCTGCTCTGCCGCATGGCGCAGGGGCTCGGCGCGGGCGCCGAACAGTCCGGCGGCGCCACCCTGTTGACCGAGACCGCCCGGCAGGGTCGCCGCGGACGCACCGCCTCGCTCGTCATGTCCGGCGCGGCCCTCGGCACCGCCCTCGGCGCCGTCGCCTGGATCCTCGTCCAGCTCCTGCCGCACGACGCGCTGATGAGCTGGGGCTGGCGGCTCGTCTTCGGCAGCAGCCTGCTCGTCACCGTCACCGCGCTGATCCTGCGCCGCAAACTGCAGGAGAGCCCCGTCTTCGAGGAGGTCAAGGAGGAGCGGGAGCACCCGCCGGCCCCCGTCAAGGAGGTCTTCACCCGGGGCCGCAAGCCGCTGCTCCTGGTCATCCTGATGAACCTGGGCTCCAACGCGCAGTCGTACACCTTCCAGGTCTTCATGGCGTCCTACCTGATCAGCACGGTCGGCGTCGCCGAGGACTTCCCGCCGAAGGCGCTGCTGCTCGGGGCGCTCTGCGGATCCGCCGCCGCGTTCGGCTTCGGCGCGCTCTCCGACCGGCTCGGCCGCAAGCCCGTGTACGCGGCCATCATGGTCACCCTCGTCGTCCTGCCGGTCCCCGCGTTCCTCGCCCTCAACACCGGCTCCGCGGCGGCCGTCACCGTCGTCATCTGCCTGGGCTTCATCCTCCCCGCGTACGGGGCGGTCGGCGTGCAGACCAGCTGGTTCCCGGAACTCTTCGGCAGCCGCTACCGGTACGCGGGCGTCACCATGGGCCGCGAGATCTCCGCCGTCCTCGGCGGCGGCATCGCACCCCTCGTCGCCGCCGGCCTGCAGACCGCCTTCGGCGGCTCGTGGGTGCCGATCGCCGTCTACATGATGCTGGTCGGCGCCCTCAGCACCTGGGCCGCGCTGAAGGCCCCCGAGACCCGGGACCGCGACCTCACCGACCCGCGCGACGCCACGGACACACCCCGGCCGGCCGCCGGGCACATCCCCGCCCAGTCGGTCACCGGCGCCGAAACCCCCACAAAGGCCTGACCGCCGGAGCGCTCCCGTACGAGACGCGGCCGACGCGTGCATTCGACAGATGCACGTAGTCGGCCGCCCGGTTTTGTACACGCTGACGAATCGGGGCCCCACGGGCGGCTGCTAGAAAGAAAACCACTTGGAAACAAGCGGGCCCGGAGACAAGCTCGCTTGCGGAAAAGCCCGCTTCACCCGGCCCCGGCCGCGCTCCTCACCCCGTGAGCGCGAGCGCACGGGTGCGCCGAAGCGTATGCGCCCGCCTCGATCAGGCACTGCCGCGCCTTCTGGATCAAGGGGTACCGACGGAACGCCTCCCTCGGCCCCGCTGACGTAGAGAGGCCGACAGCTTGAGCCCCCAGACGACAAGTCCCCTGCGCGACGAGACCCGCGCCCACGTCCCCGCCACCGGCCGCAACGTCGTGATCATCGAGGACGACGCGATACTCGGCCGCTCCGCCGCAGCGTGCATCGAACGCTGGGGGAGCACCGCGCACCGCCTGCCGCGCCCCGACGACGACGCGCTGCGCCGCCAGTTGCAGGGCCCCGTCGACAGCATCGCCATCGTCTCCCACGACGACATGGTGGCCCTGCGGTACGCCCTGCTCGCCGAGCACCTCAAGCCCGGCGTACGCCTCGTCGTCACCATCTTCGACCGCACCGTCGCCGAGGAGGTGTCCCGCACCGTCCCCAACTGCACGGCCCTGAGCATGACCGACGCGATCCTGCCGAGCCTGCTCGCGAGCTGCCTCGCCCCGCAGTACGCCATGCTGCAGCCCGTCGGCGACGGCCTCGTCGGCGTCCGGCGCGAAGGCGTCACCAGCGACGTCGAGCACCTGCCGCTGCGGTCCCTCGCCGCCGCGCCCGAACCGCACCCGCGCAGCCCGCTCGGCACCTGGTTCCGCTCCCTCGGCACCTCGGCGAAGGCCCTGGTCGCGAGCCTGGTCGCGCTGCTGGTCGCGTTCTCCGTGGACGTCGCGCTCGGCGTGCTCGTCCTGCACGAGCACTGGACGGAAGCCGTGTGGAACGCGGCGCGTACGCTCACCACGATCGGCTCGTCGCACGCCGCGGAGCACGGGCCCGGCTGGTACAAGCTGTTCTCCGCCGCGTCGATGATCGGCGTGCTCGTCCTCGCCGCCGTGTTCACGGCCGGAGTCGTCGACCGGTTCACCGGGCACCGCATGACCAGCATCCTCGGGGCCCGCTCCATCCCGCGCCGCAACCACGTCATCGTCGTCGGCCTCGGCCAGGTGGGGCTGCGGCTGTCCGCGCGGCTGCGGGACCTCGGCGTGAAGGTCGTCGCCGTCGAGCGGAACCGGCAGGCGTCCTGCCTGCCGCTGGCCCGCTCCCTCGACATCCCCGTCGTCATCGGCCGCGGCGGCGACCGCTTCCTCCTGGAACGGCTCTCCGTACGACGCGCCCGCGCGCTCGCCGCCGTCGCCTCGGACGGCCTCGACAACATCGCCGTCGCCGTCGCCACGCGGGCCGTCGCGGGGGAGCGGCAGCGGATCGTGCTGCGGGCGGGCGGTGACGCGGTCACGACGGAGTCGCAGTCGCTGTTCCGGATCGGGGCGGTGTGTGACTTTCCGCTGATCGTCAGCACGTTCGTGGCGGCGACCGTGCTCGATGCGGAGTTGCGGAGTGTGTTCGTCGCGGACGGGCGGACGTATGCGATGTTCGCGGACGAGCGGGTCCTCAACCTGGCGGACTGGGACGCACCCCAGTGACCGCACCCCCAGTGACCGCACCCCCAGAGGGCTCCGCCCCCGGCCCCCCCGGCTCCTCAAGCGCCGGAGGGGCTACGGGGGTTCGTTGTCGGCTCTCCCGCCGTGGGTGGGCTGTGCCCACCCTCCCCCAAGCTCTCGGCTCCGCTCGAGCAGGGGGGGACCCCCATCGCCCTGCGGAACGCCTGCCCACAGCCAGGTGCCCCGACAGGGGCGCGGGGAACTGCGCGAGCGGCCACGACGGCGGGAGAGCCGGACGAACACCGCCGGAGGCTTTCGGGAAGGGGCGGGGCGGGGAAGAAGCCCCTACACCAACGCCCGCCGCTCCCGAGTGAACCTCCGCAGCGCCTCCGGGATCGGCGTGATCCCGATCCCCGGCCCCTGCGGGACACGCAGGTGACCGTCCTCCAGGACGAACGGCTCGGTCAGGTCCTCCGCGAAGTAGCGGGACGACGCCGACGTGTCGCCGGGCAGCGTGAACCCGGGCAGCGCGGCGAGCGCCAGGTTCGGGGCACGCCCGATCCCCGTCTCCAGCATGCCGCCGCACCACACCGGCACCCCCGCCGCCCGCGCCACGTCGTGGATGCGCCGGGCCTCCAGATACCCGCCGACCCGCGCCGGCTTGACGTTCACGACCCGGCACGCCGCCATCGCGATGGCCGCGGACGCGTCCCGCGCCGAGTGGATCGACTCGTCCAGGCAGACCGGCGTCGCGAGCCGCCGCTGCAGCTGGGCGTGCTGGTACAGGTTGTCCTCGTCCAGCGGCTCCTCGACGAGCAGCAGCCCGAACTCGTCCAGTTTCCGCAGGTGTTCCGCGTCCGCGAGGCCGTACGCCGTGTTGGCGTCGACCTGGAGCGGCAGGTCGTCCCCGAAGCGTTCGCGTACCGCACGGACCGGTTCGAGGTCCCAGCCCGGCTCGATCTTCAGCTTGATGCGCACGTACCCCTCGTCCAGGTACTGCTGCACGTCGTCGAGGAGCTCGGGGATCGACGGCTTGATGCCGACGGACACCCCGGACGGCACCCGGTCGTGCACCGAGCCGAGGAACGTCGCGAACGACATCCCGGCGGCGCGGAGTTCGGCGTCCAGGAGCGCGGTCTCCAGGGCGGCCTTCGCCATGTAGTGGCCCTTGACCGCCGCCATCGCGGGGCCGGCCTTCGCGGTGGTGAGATCGCGTACGGCACGGACCCGGGGGATCAGGAAGTCGCGCAGCACGAGCTCCGCGCCGGCCGTGAACTCCGAGCTGTACAGCGGGTCCGGGTCGCCGCCGAACTCCGCCCAGCCCTCGGCCGCGTCGGTCTCGACCCGCAGCAGGAACGTGTCCTTGGTGTCCATCGTGCCGAAGGAGGTACGGAACGGCTTCACCAGCGGTACGTCGATGTGCAGCAGTTCCACGTGCTCGATCTTCATGTCAGCCCTCCAGGCCGGTCGTCGGGGTTCCGCCCGCCCTCGCGGAGCGGGTCAGCAGGTACCAGCCGTCGCGCGACAGGGCGGACGCCTCGTACCCGTCGGCGAAAGCGGCCGTGAAGACCTCGCGGACCGCGTGCCGCCAACGCAGCGCCGCCGGAAGGTCCTTGGCGCGCAGCGCGAGCACGTCCTCGGGCACCCGGCACCACAGCCGGCCGCCGGAGCGCAGCGCGAGCGGCCCGCCGTCCGGGGCCACGTCGACGACCTCCGCGGCTTCGCGCCCGGCCGTGCCGTCGTCGACGTCGCGGCGCGGCGCGCCCAGGTCCCAGGTGACGGTGAGCCGGTCGCTCTCGTCGCCGCCGTTGAAGCCGTCGTCGAGGGGACCGTAGAAGTCGACGACGTACTCGGTGCCGAGCCCGCCCAGTTTCACCAGGTTGAAGCGGGCGTTCCGGCCGAGCAGCGGGTCGAACGTCCACTGCATCCGCTCCGCGCCCCGCTCCAGGGCCCAGACCCGCTGCCCCCGCTTCACGGCGAGGCCCACGCCCCGGTCGGACGTGCCCGCGGCGGCCACGAGCGAGTACACGGCCCGCTCGGCGGGCGGCTGGAACACCAGCACCGCCGCCCCGACGAGCCGCTGCCCGTCGTACGCCGCGTGCACCGCGCCGCCCGCGTGCACCGCGCTGATCAGCACGTCGGCGGGCAGCGGCGGCGCGCCCGGCGGGGTGCCCCAGGTCTCGGCGAGGAAGTCCGTGACGGCGCGGATCCCGGCCAGGTCGTGCACCGTCCGCACGGTGACTCCGGCGGCCTGCGCCGCACCGGCCGCCGCCTGCTCGGCCCGCCGCAGGGCGTCCTCCGGGGGAGGGCCCGCCGCCCCGGTGCTCGTTGTCGTAGCTCTGGTCATGGCTGCCAGTCTGGGCAGCGGCGGGGCGGGCGTCTTTGCGCGTTCGTGCAACGCTCGCCGCGTCCCATGATGCGATCCGCCAAGCGAGGCCCGCGCGCGGGAGGCCAGAATGGCGCCTCGACGGAGACGAAGCCGCGGAGAAGGAACCGATCCATGCAAGCCGACTGCACCCTCGACGCGCTGCTCGACACCCTCGGCGAACCCGCCCTCCGCCTCGTCGCCGCCCCAGCCGGCACCGCCGTGCCCGTCACCGAGGTGCTCCTCCACGACGCCGAGCGCGACCCCGGGACGCCCGTGCCGTACACGCCGGGCGGGCTGCTCCTCGCCGTCGGCGTGCGCGCGGAGGCGGCCGCCGAGCTCGTCCCGGCCGTGGCCGCCGCGGGCCTGACCGGGCTCGTCGTACGCGGCGACGGCGGGCCCGCCGACGCCGCCCGCAGCCACGGGGTCGCGCTGCTCGCCGTGGACGAGGACGCGTCCTGGCACCGCGTGCACCTGCTGATCGCCTCGGCCGTCGCGGCCGGGCCCGCGCCCGTGGCCCGGGGGAGCGGCACGGCCGCGCTCGGCGACCTGTTCGCCCTCGCCAACGCGATCGCCGCGGCGGGCGGCGGCGCCACCACGGTCGAGGACCCGCGCCGGCGGATCCTGGCCTATTCGACGATCGACGGGCAGGTCATCGACGACAGCCGCCGCCGGGGCATCCTCGGCCGGCAGGTCCCGGACAGTCCCGAGAACACCGAGCAGTACCGCCGACTCCACGCCTCCGACCGCCCGTTGCGGCTGCCCGGCACCGAGCCCGGCGAGATCGAACGGCTCGCCGTCGCGATCCGCGCGGGCGGCGAGATCCTCGGCTCGCTGTGGATGATCGACACCGGCAGGCTCGCGCCCGACGTCGAGGAGATCCTCGCCCAGGGCGCCTCCACCGCCGCCTTCCACCTGCTGCGCGCCCGCGCCGCCGAGGACCTCACCCGGCACCAGTACGGGGACCTGCTGCGCCGCCTCCTCAACGGCACCGCCGCCCCCGCGACGGCCGCCCGGCGGCTCGGGTTCGCCGAGGACGGGCCGGTCCGGGTCGTCGCGTTCGTCCTCGACGACCCGGACGTCGCCCCCGCCGACAGCGCCCAGGCGACACTGCGGCTCCTCGACCACGTACGCCTCCAGTGCGAGGCCCGCTACGGGCGGCACGCCTGCGTCGTCGTCGACCACACGGTGTACGCGCTGCTTCCCGACACCGGCGCCGACGGCGGCCGGCAGCGCCGCCTCATCGAGGACCTCACCCGCCAGGCCGCCCACGCCCTGCGCACACCGGTACGGGCCGGACTCGGCGGCGCCGTCCCCGGCCTCGCGGACGTGGCCCGCTCCCGCGACGACGCCGACCGGGTCCTGACCGTCCTGGACGAGCAGTGCGGCGTCGCCGCCATCGAGGACGTACGGCCCCGCGTCACCCTGCTTCGGCTCGGCGAACTCCTCGTCCACCGCGCCGACTTGACGACCGGGCCCTGGCAGGACGTGCTCGCCCACGACCGGCGGCACGGCACCGACCACGCCGCCACCCTCATCGCGTACTTCGACGCGGGCTGCGACATGGCCGGCGCCGCCCGTCTCCTCGCCGTCCACCCCAACACCTGCCGCTACCGGCTCAAGCAGATACAGCAGCACCTGCCGATCGACCTGACCGACCCGGACGAACGCCTCGTCCTGTGGCTGCACCTGCGCGTTCTCGGCAAGCTGCGCGCGGGCTGAGCCCTGGCCCTCAGTCGGTCAGCCAGTCCGCCAACGCCCGCTGTACGGACCGGAGTTCGGCCACCGGCACGTACTCGTCCGGGGTGTGCGCCAGAGACGGGTCGCCCGGGCCGAAGTTCAGTGCCGGTACGCCCGCCGCGCTGAAGCGGGCCACGTCCGTCCAGCCGAGCTTGGCCCGCGGCTGTGTGCCGAGCCGGGCAAGGAGAGACGCGGCGGCGGGCCGGCCTAGCCCCGGCAGGGCGCCCGCGACCGCCTCCGTCACCTCCACCTCGTACTCCGGGAACAGCGCACGCACCTCCGCCTCCGCCTCCTCGGGCGAACGGCTGGGCGCGAAGCGGTAGTTGACGGACACGAAGCACGCGTCGGGCACGACATTGCTCGCGACCCCGGCCCGTACGGCGACCGCGCTCAGGCCCTCCCGGTACAGCAGGCCGTCGACGGTGACCTCGCGGGCCGTGTACGCGTCGAGGCGGCGCAGGACCTCGGCGGCGCGGTGGGCGGCGTTCACGCCCTGCCAGGCCCGCGCGGTGTGCGCCCGCCTGCCCCGGACGGTCACGTCGGCGGTGAGGAACCCCTGGCAGCCGCCCTCCACCAGGCCGCCCGACGGCTCCATCAGAATCGCCAGGTCGCCGGCGAGCAGCTCGGGGCGTTCGGCGGCGATCCGGCCGAGCCCGTTGCGGTCGGCCTCGGCCTCCTCGCACTCGTAGAACACGTACGTCACGTCCCGTGTCGGCGCCGGGACCGTGGCCGCGGTGTGCAGGGCGACTGCGACGCCGCCCTTCATGTCGCAGGCCCCGAGCCCGTGCACCCGCCCGTCGGCCAGGCGGGACGGCAGGTTGTCGCAGGCCGGCACGGTGTCGAGGTGCCCGGCGATCACGACCCGCTCCGCGCGGCCGAGCCGGGTGCGGGCGACGACCGAGTGCCCGATCCGCTCGACGTCCAGATGCGGTGCGGCCCGCAGCGCCTCCTCGACGGCGTCCGCGAGGGCCTTCTCCGCGCCCGACTCGGAGGGGACGTCGACGATCGCGCGGGTCAACTCGACCAGGTCGCCGCCGAGTCGGAGTCCTGTGCCGGTGTGCTGCCGCGTCATGCTCCCGCCTCCACGTCCGCCGTCGCCGCGTCCCGTTGCTCTTCCGTACCGGCCTCCGTACCGCGCAGTGCCGAGTTGCGGCGGCCGAAGCCCAGGTAGAGGACCGCGGCGAGCAGCAGCCAGCAGCCGAACAGCGTCCACGTCACGCCGGGCAGCAGCCACGCCAGGTACAGGCAGGACAGCGCGGACAGCACCGGCACCACCGGGTACAGCGGCACCCGGTACGAGCGCGGCGCGTCCGGCGCGATCCGCCTGAGCACCACCACTGCGGCGGCCACCGCCACGAACGCGATCAGCGTGCCCATGCTCGTGAGGTCGGCCAGGTACTGCAGCGGCACGAACGCGGCCAGGCCGCCGACGAGGGCGCCCACGAACCATGTGTTGTGCACCGGCGTGTGCCGCTTCCGGTCGACCCGACGGAACACCTGCGGCACGAGCCCGTCCCGCGCCATCGAGAACACGATGCGCGTCTGCCCGTAGAGGGAGACCAGCACCACGCTGAAGATGGACACGACCACGCCCGCCGAGAGGATCAGGGCCGGCCAGCCCGCGCCCGTCACGTCCCGGAGGATCTGCGCGAGCACGGCCTCGCCCGCCTCCGCCTGCTCCCCGAACCGGGCCGAGGGCTGCGCGCCGAGCGCCGCGACCGACACCAGGATGTACAGCGCGGTGACCGCGGCGAGGGTCAGGAGCAGCGCGAGCGGAATGGTGCGCCGCGGGTCGCGCACCTCCTCGCTCGCCGTCGCGACCGTGTCGAAGCCGATGTAGGTGAAGAACACCCCGGACGCGGCGAGCCCCACCCCGGTCATGCCGTGCGGCGCGAAGTCGGCGAAGTGGCCGCTGTCGAACGCGGTGAACGCGATCGCCGCGAAGAACACGAGCACGCCGACCTTCACCGCCACCATCACCGAGTTCACGGCCGCCGACTCGCGGGTGCCGCGCGCGAGCAGCAGCGAGCACAGCAGGACGACGACGAGGGCGGGCACGTTCACCAGGCCGCCCGCGCCCGGCGGTTGGCTGATCGCGTCGGGCAGTGTGAAGCCGAACAGTTCGCCGGTGACCTCGTTCAGGTACTGCCCCCAGCTCACCGCCACGGTCGACGCGGCCACCCCGTACTCCAGGACCAGGCACCACGCGACGAGGTACGCGGCGCCCTCACCGAGCGAGGCGTACGCGTACGAGTACGTGCTGCCCGCCACCGGCACCGCGCCCGCCAGCTCGACGTAGCACAGCGCGCCGAGCCCGGCCACGACGGCCGCCAGCACGAACGCGAGGATCACGGACGGGCCGGCCTTCGGGACGCTCGTGCCGAGCACGAAGAAGATGCCGGTGCCGATGACGGAGCTGATGCCGATGAGCGTCAACTGGCCGAGGCCCATGGTGCGTCGAAGCCCGCCGGACCCGTCCGCACCGGCCTCCTCGATCATCGCGTCGAGCGGTTTGCGGCGACACAGCTGACTGGCCCATCGGCCCATGGCTCCTCCTGGAGATCCCGTCGCGACCCCGGCTGACGCCAGGGATGCGGGGGATCTTCCAAGAACGCCGACGGGCCGGGCTACGGTCGATCCGCACAACGCGAACCGCCGCCGTTGGCCGATACGACAGTGCGGTTCCGACCCCGGGCCCGCCCCTGGGGCTCAGGGCGCGGGCGGGTGCGGGAATCCGGCCTCGGCGAGCACGGAGGCGGCGGCGCCCCGCCCGACCTCCATGAGCCCGACCAGCAGATCGGCACAGCTGATCAGCCCGGTCCCGCACTCCCGGCTGCGGACCTCGGCGAGCGCGATCGCCTTGCGGGAGTACGGAGTCCACGCGATCCGCTCCGCCGCCTGCGACGCCCCGGTGCCGAGCCGGTCGCCCACGGCCAGGTGCACGGCCTCGGGGGAGACGCCGCTCGCCGCCAGGAGCCGGGTCGCGCTGTTGTCCTGCGCCGTCAGCCCCCACAGCAGGTGCTCGGTGCCGATGTAGTTGTTGCGGTGCCGCACGGCCACCTGCTTCACCCGCACCATCGCGTCCCGCAGGTCCTCGGCCATGTCGTCCGGCCCGTACCGCTTGTGCGGGGCGTGGAACCGCTGCTGCGCGGCCTGCCGGGTCACCCCGAGCACGGCTCCGATGTCCGCCCACGAGCTGCCGTGCATCCGGCAGTGCTCCACGTAGTCCTCGACCAAGTCGTCGGCCAGCGCCTGCAGTTGACCCGACAGCTCGGCGGCCGAGGTGAGCAGCGCCAGCCAGTCGGGCTGCCCCTCACCGCCCTCCCGATGGGCACTGTCGCAACGCCGGTCGACTTCACCGATGAGATCGTCCAGATCAGGAAGCGCCATGAGTCAAGTGCGCCTTGACAGAAGGGAATTGTCAAGAGCGGGTTGCGTTTTCGGTGCACTCCGGAGGCCGAACCGGAGGGCTCCGTCGTGGCCGGTTCAGTCGTACCGGAGGGCACCGTCGCGGCTGGTTCGGCCCGTATGATCCTCGGCGGGACGGGGCTCGTAGCGCAGGGGTTGTCGCGCCTTCACCGCATGTGGGAGGACGCCGGTTCGAATCCGGTCGGCCCCGTCCCGCCGCACGGCGCCGCCATCGGGGAAAATGGACGTGTCCACCGCCCGACCAGCGAGGAGTCCCCGCGCAGATGGCCGTCAAGCCCACCTCCAGTTCGAGGCCCCCGACGATCGCCGACGTCGCCCGGGTCGCCGGGGTTTCGCGTACGACCGTGTCGCATGCGCTGAACGGCCTCGGGAAGGTGGATCCGCGGACCCGGGAGCGGATCAAGAAGGTGGCGGCGGAGCTCGGGTACCGGCCGAATCTGCGCGCGCAGCGGCTGCGCCGGGGCCAGGCGAAGGCCATCGCCCTCGCCTCCTCCATGCCGTTCGCGGTCGCCGGCGGCCCGTCCCGGCTCGGGTTCTACATGGAGGTCGCTGCCGCCGCCGCGGAGAGCGCCCTGCTGCACGACTACGCGCTGGTGCTCGTCCCGCCCGTGCAGTCCGGCTCGGCCCTGTACTCCGTCGACATCGACGGCGCCATCGTCGTCGAGCCGGACGTCGGCGACGCCGCCGCCGCGCAACTCCGCGAGCGCGGCCTGCCGTACGTGGCCCTCGGCCGCCCCGTCTCGCCCGACGAGGACGCCCCGTACGTCGACCTGCGCGGCGGGCAGGTCGCCGAACTGCTCCTCGGCCACCTGCACGAACAGGGCGCCCGCCGCCCGGCGTTGATCGTCGGCGCCGGGTCCCGGCACTCCACCGTGGACGCCCTCGCCGCGTACGAACGCATCGCCGCCGAGCACGGCTGGGAGCCGGTCGTCGCGCAGGTCCCGGAGTCCGGCGGCGAGCAGGCCGGGTACGAGCGGTGCGCCGCCCTGCTCGCCGAGCACCCCGGCATCGACGCCGTCTGCGCTCTCGTCGACGCCTTCGCCGTGGGCGCGGTCCGTGCCGTCCGGGACAGCGGCCGCAGCGTCCCCGACGACGTCATGGTCGTCACGCGGTACGACGGCCTCCGTGCCCGCACCTGCGAGCCGCCCCTGACCGCCGTCGACCTCCACCTCGACCAAGTCGCCGCCGAAGCAGTGGAGTTGCTCCTCGCCCGGCTCGGCGGTGAGACCCTCCCCACCATGGCCGCCGCCCCCGAGCCCCGCCTCGTGGCCCGCGCTTCGTCGGTACGCGGATAGGGATTGCCGCGCAGCTGGGGAGTTGCGGGCCCGATCGGGGCGCGGGGAACTACGCGACCAGCCACAACGGCGCGAAAGCCGAACGACGACCGGGGCCGGGGCACGGCAGCCTGCCCCTTCGTGCGGACCGCCAGGGGAAGCCCAACTCCTCGCCGCGGCACAAGCGGACCGGCCCGGCCAGCCCTCTCCGGCGGGGCCTCCTCTCCGGTCGGCGCGCCATTCCGCCCACGAGGCCCACGACCGAACCCGCGGGCCGGTACCGCACGGGGCGGAGCCTGGGAATGCCGGGTACGAGGGCGGCCCTCCGAGCCGGTCCCGCACGGCGCCGGGCGCCTGAGAATGTTCCGCATGGAGGCGGTGCCTGGGGGCGTCCCGCATGGGGGTGGGTGCCGGAGCCGGAGCCGGTGTCGTACGGAGGCGGAGTCTGGCGACTGCGCTCTGCGGAGGCGGTGCGTGAGATCGCTCCGCACGGGGGTGGGTGTCGGAGCCGGTGTCGTACGGAGGCGGTGCCAGGCAACTGCTCTCTGCGGAGGCGGTGCCTGAGAGCGTCCCGCACGGGGGTGGGTGCCCGAGCCGGTCTTGCACGGAGGCGGTGCCGGGCGACTGCACCCTGCGGAGGCGGTGCCTGAGATCGCCCCACATGAGGGCAGGCGCCCGAGCCCGTTCCGCACGGGCCGGGGACGCCTCGCATGAAGTCGGCGCCTGACAACGCCCCGTACGACGGTGGACGTCCGACCCGCGCGCGCCTCGCACGAGGACACCCCCCCGGACCCCGCCCTCAGACCCCCGCCATCAGCACCACCCCCGACACCAGCGCGAACGCCAGGACGAAGAGGCGCATGCGGCGGGCGTCCAGGCGGTGGTGGACCAGGCGGCTCAGCCAGGCGCCCAGGGCGATCGCCGGGAGCAGCAGGACCGCCGAGCCGAGGTCGGCCGCCTGCGCCTTGCCCGTCGCGAACAGCAGGACCAGGGACGCCACTTCGCCCACGAGGAAGCACGCGGCCACGGTCGAGCGCAGCTCGGCGGGCGGGCGGTGCTGGTAGACGAGGGCGAGCGGCGGCCCGCCCACCCCGGTGGCCGTCTCCGTAAGCCCGGTCACCGCACCGGCGCCCACGTACGCGCCCCGGCCGGGTGTGAACGCGGGCGCCGCCAGGCTCACCACGGCCGCGAGCACCGTCGCCACGCCCACGAACAGGCCGAGGCTGCGCTCGGGGATCAGCCACAGCAACGCGAGGCCCGCCGGGGTCGCCGCGAGCCGCGCCCCCGTGATCCACCCGGCGCCGCGCAGGTCGAGCGAGGCCCGCTCGCGCCAGGCCACGTACAGGTTCAGCGGAATCATCGCCGCGAGCACGAACACCGGCACCAGCCCGGGGTCGACCATCCCGGCCACCGGCGCCACGATCAGCGCGAACCCGAGCCCGCTGCTGCCCTGCACGAACGCGGCGACCGCCACCGTCACGGCGAGCACCGCCAACGTCACCGCACTCACCGCCCCGAACCCCGTTCCTGCCGCGCGCATGCGGCAGCACACGCGACCCGTGTCTCCCGCGCCGCCGTCGACGTCGGATGCGCCCGGGTGATCCCCGCCCGGCCGACCGCCGCACGCGCCAACTCCCCGGCCTGGCGGACGAGTTCGGGCCCGTCCCAGTCGGTGGGCCGACCGTGCCACATGCGGAGCCGGCCGTCGACGAACACCGCCGTGATCTGGTCCCGGTTGCCGCGCCGCACCAGCTCCCACGGCAGGTCCCAGGAGAACGCCAGCTCCGGCGTCTCCACGTCGACGAGCAGGAAGTCGGCCGCGAGCCCCTCGGCCACCGCACCCGTGCGGGCGCCGAGCCCGACCGCGTCCGCGCCGCCCCGGCTCGCCGCCTCCAGCCACGTCCAGCCCGCGCCGCACGACGAGTCGCCGGTGGCGAGCCCGTACGCGAGGCGCTGCGCGAACTCGGCGGCCTCCGCGAGCCGGAACCCGTCGCCGCGCGTGCCGTCCGTGCCGAGCCCGAACCGGATGCCGCGCTCGGCCATGGCGGCGGCGGGCGCGACCGCGTTGCCCTTCCAGGCGCTGGCGACGGGGTTGTAGCTCACCGCCGTCCCCGTGTCGGCGAGCAGCGACAGCTCGCGCGGAGTGAGCAACGTGGCGTGCGCGGCCAGGAGTTGGGGCCCGAGCGCGCCGATGTCGTGCAGATACTCGAGGGGCCGCAGCCCGTGCCGTACGAGCGACCGCTCCACGCTCGCCAGATGCTCGTTGACGTGGATCTGCACGACGGCCCCCGCCTCAGCCGCGAGCCGTGCCGTGCCGCGCAACGTCGCCTCGGTCCCGGCCTCGGGGATGGACACGGCGAGGGAGGCGTGCACGAGCGGGTCGTCGGCGTACCGGGCGAGGTGCTTCTCGGCGGCTCCCAGCACCCCGCCCGCGCCCGAACTCCCTTCCGTGTCCGCGTCGTTGCACACCAGGCCGAGCACGCACCGGATGCCCGCGTCCCGCGCCGCCGACGCCACCACCTCCACGTCCACGTCCGCCCGCGTCCCCGCGTCCGCGACCGTCGTGAACCCGCCGCGCAACGCCTCGTACGCCGCCAACTTCGCGGCCACGTAAGCCGATTCCTCGTCGAGCGCGCCCTCCAACGGGACCCACACCCGGCGGAAGATCTCCGACGGCTCCCCGAAGGCGAGCGCGGCGCCGAAGCTCTGTGTGAGGTGGTGATGCGCGTCGACGAATCCCGGCATGAGCAGCTGCCCGGGCAGCCGTACGGCCTCGACGTGCGGGTGGGCGCGCTCCAACTCCGCGACGGGGCCGACCTGTTGGAAGCGGCCGTCGGCCACGAGCACCGCCAGGCCGTCGACCGGGCCCTCGGGGAGCAGCACCGCGCCGGGGGCGAGGAGCAGCGGGCCGGGGGAGGAGAGGAGCGTGCGCTGGTCGGGACGGTTCATCGGTCGCTTTCTGTGCGTACGGCGCCGAGGCGGGCGGCGATGCCCGGCCTGACGTGGTGGAACAGGACGTTGAGGACGGCCGCGGTGAACGCGCCCACGGCGACGCCGCTTTCCAGCAGGATGCGGACGTTCGGCGGGAAGCCGCCGTACACGCCGGGCACGAGGATCGGCAGCAGACCCAGGGCGAGGGCGACCGCGCAGATGAACGTGCTGGTGTGCTTGTCGAGGTCGCTGCGGCCGAGCATCTGGATGCCGAGCACGGTGATGACGGCGAACACCACCATGGCCGTGCCGCCGACGACCGCGGACGGGATCACGCTGATGGCCCGCGTGACGGGCGCGAGGAAACCGATCACGATCAGGACGACGCCGGCCGCGGCGGTGACGTAGCGGCTGCGGACGCCCGTGACGCGGACGATGCCGATGTTCTCGCCGCTGGTGACGATCAGCGGCAGGCCGAAGAACCCGCCGAAGAGGGAGGTCAGCGCGTCGCCCCGGACGGTCTTCGGGACGTCGGTGCGCTGGTCGATCTCCTTGCCGACGGCCTCGGCGTTGATGACGGTCTGGCCGGTGGCCTCGGCCATGGAGGCGAGGCTGTACAGCATCAGCGGCAGCGCGGCGACCAGGTTGAACTCCGGTGTGCCGAACGGCAGTGCCTGCGGAAGGTTGACGAGGCCGCCGCCCGCCGCCTGCCCGAAGTCGATCGCACCGGTCACCGCCGCGAGCGCCGTGCCCGCCAACAGGCCCAGCATCACGGCGAGTTGGCGTACGACACCTGTGAACAGCAGATAGAAGACGACGGTGAAGCCGATCGTCGCCATGCCGAGGGCGAGGTTGCCGGGGTCGGCGAAACCCGGCGTGCCGGGGCGCCCGGTGACGAGCACGGCGCCCACCTTCACCAGGTTCACGCCGACGATCACGATCATCGTGCCGATCACCAGCGCCGGGAAGAACCTGAGGAGCCGGGAGAACACGGGCAGGACGACGAAGCAGAACAGCGCGGTGAGGACGACGGCGCCGGTGGCGGTGGGCAGACCGTGCTGCTCGGCGATGGCGAGGAACAGGATCAGGGGCGCCCCGCCCGGCAGCATCACGAACGGCAGCCGCGGCCCGAACTTCCAGGGCCCCAGCGACTGGATCAGCGAACCGACGCCGGACAGCACGAAGGCGGCGGAGAGCAGGTCGACGGTGAGGGCGGCGTCCAGGCGCAGCGTCGCGCTCATCAGGAAGATCGCGGAGATCGGCGTCGCCGCCATGACGAGCACATGCTGCACCCCGAACAACAGGATCCGCCCCAGGGGACGCGACTCGTCGACGGGGTGGGGGCGGGGTCCGGCGGCACTGGACTGTCCAGGCGCGTCCGGCTCGGCGGGTGCGCCGGGCTGACCGGGTATTTCCGCTTGCTCAGGTCCTGGCGGACTCTGTCGGGGACTGAACACGTTCGGGCTCCGTTTCGGGGTACGGCACGCTCGGGTTCTTCAGCCGCGATCCGGCCCTGGGACGGAGAGCCAAATCGATTTGGCCAAATCGATTTGGCTGTCAGTATGGGGAGGGGGTGGGGGAGCGTCAAGGGGATGTGCGGGTACAGCTCCGGGCCCCAGGCCCGGGCCCCGGGACCGAGGAGGGCGCACGGGGATGCCTACCGGTACCAGTCCTCCCCGTCCGCCCTTAGGGCGTGTTCGACGTAGACGTGGAGGCGGCCGGACGGCGTCCACGCCGTATGGGCCGACGAGGCCGTCCGTCTCCCGGAGGAGCGCCACGAGGTCGGCCGGGAGGGGCCCTCCGAGGGCCCGTTCCGCCGACGTGAGGGCCGCGGCGGTCGCCGGAGTGCGGAACTCGGCGTCGGGGCAGGCCCGGATGGCCGCGCGCCGCCAGGCGGAGGGTACGGAGGGGGAGGTCATCCGGTGCCCTCCGTGCCCTCCGTGCCCTCCGTGTCCGCCAGTACCGCACGCAGCGGCCCGCCCACGGCGACCGTTCCGTCGCGGACGAACTCCTCGTGCCGTCGCTCCAACTCGCCCGGTTCGTAGTGGTAGTTGACCATCACGCCGTACGACTGCTCCCAGCCGGACGCGGACAGGTCGGCCGGCCAGTTGACGCGCCAGGCCGCCGCGCCGTTGCCGAGGTGGAAGCGGGCGACCGGGTCGAGCGGGCGGCCGTCGGCCCGCCGCTCCAGGGCGATGTACCGGGCGGCGGCGCGCAGCAGCCGGGCGGCGGAAGCCGGGGCGAGCCGGTCCGGGGCGTCCGGCCGCACCTCCGCCAACTCCTCGGCCAGCGACCGCAGTTCGGCGTCCCGTACCGCCTGATCGGTGAGCCATGCGCGGAAGCCCGGCAGCGGGGAGAGCGTCGCGAAGCGGGTCAGGTTGGGCAGCTGCTCGCCGACGTTCTCGATGACCTGTTTGATGAGGAAGCTGCCGAACGACACCCCGGCGAGCCCGTCGAGCGCGTTGTTGATGGAGTACAGGGCCGCCGTGTCCGCCTGCGTCGGGTCGAGCGCCGGGGCGGGGGCGAGGAGCGGGGCGATCCGGTCGGGCAGGCCGTCGACGAGCGCGACCTCGACGAAGATCAGCGGCACGTCCCCGGTCGCCGGGTGGAAGAACGCGTACACCCGGCGGTCCGCGGGCTCCACGCGCCGCCGCAGCTCGTCCTGGTTCGCCATCGGGTGGACCTTCTCGCCGCGCAGCAGCCGCTCCCGCAACTCCGGCGGCGCGGGCCACGTCACCTCGGCCATCCGCAGGAAGCCGCGGTTGAACCACGAGCCGAGCAGATGCAGGAAGTCGTGGTCGAGGGCGCGGAGTTCGGGGTGCGCGGGCAGCAGCCGGCGCAGGTCGGCGCGCATCCCGACCAGGGCGTACGTCCCGTCGGGCGCGTGGTTCATGCGGCGCAGCAACTGCTGGCGGGCCGGCTCGACCACGTCGAAGAGCCGCACCAGTTCGTCGTCGCCCGCCGAGCCGGACGCCCGCGCCTGGTCCCAGCGCCGGAACGCGTCCCGCACCCGGTCCGCGTCGACGCCGTACGTACGGGTGACGTGCCGGAAGAACGCGTACACCGCGTCCTCGTCGAGCTCGGCGTACGCGGTGAGTGCCTGCCCGGCGACCGCCCGCAGCGAGGCCTCGCCCACGTCGCTCATCAGCACTTCGCAAGCGGCGACCAGCCGGTCGAACGGGGCGGCGGCCGACGGCTCGTCCGCACCCGGACCCTCCTGCGCGCCGGTCCGCGGCTCCTCCGCGCCCGGGCCTTCCTGCGGGCCGGTCCGCGGCTCCTCCGCACCGGGGTTCTCCTGCGTTCCCGTTCCCGCCCTGCCCTCGGCGCGTCCCATCCGCGTCCCCTTCCGCCGCCGTGTCGTCCCGCCGATGACCATCCTCGCAAGCCTTCTCGACCGGGGTGCGGGCGCGGGTGGGGCCGGGGACAATGGCCGCAGTCCGCCGGGGCGGCGGGCCGTGGAGGGAGCGAGCCATGCGTGACACGCGGGCGGCCGAGGCGACCGAGGCGAACGAGACGTCCGGTGCACCCGGACCGCCCGGAGGACCAGGGGCGGCCGGGGTGAACTGCAACATCACCGTCTCCCTGGACGGCTACTCCGCCGGACACCACCAGACCGAGGAACGCCCCTTCGGCGACGACGGCGGCGACGGCACGGGCGACCGGCTGCACGCCTGGATGTTCGAGACCCCCGACGAGAACCGGGCCGAGGTCGACGAGATGACCGCGGCCTCGGCGTTCATCATGGGCCGCAACATGTTCGGCCCCGTGCGCGGCGACTGGGACCGCCCGTGGAACGGCTGGTGGGGCGACGACCCGCCGTTCCACGCCCCGGTGTTCGTGCTGACCCATCACGCGCGCGAGCCGCAGCCGATGCGGGGCGGCACCACGTACCACTTCGTCACCGGCGGCGTCGAGTCCGCGCTCGCCGAGGCCCGCGCGGCGGCCGACGGCGGCGAGATCTCCGTGCTCGGCGGAGCCACCACCATCAACCAGTACCTGGCCGCGGGCCTGGTCGACGAACTCCGCCTGCACATCGTGCCGTTCACCCTCGGTGCGGGCACCCGCCTCTTCGACGGCGTACCGCCCCTGAAGCTGGAGCAGGTCAAGTCCCGCCCCGCGAGCGGCGTCACGCACGTCACGTACCGCGTCCGGCGCCGAGCCGACGGCGGTACGTGAGCGGCGTGGGACGCAGGACTCAGGCCCGGCAACGCAGCATCGTCAGCGGCGGGTTGGCGAGGAGATCGGCCCAGAACTCCTCGCCGTACTCGCGCAGGCCCGCCTCGGAGATCTGCAGCGGCACCCACTCGACGGCCGTGAACCCGGCCTTCTCCAGGCAGTGTTCGTACACCTCGCGGCGCGGTGTGTTGGCGACGATCGTGACCGGCTCCGGGTCGAGGAGCGCCGTGACCCGCGAGCGCTGCCCCGTCTCGGTGTGCTCGCCCGTCGGCTCGCAGCGGAAGCCGTACTTGTCCAACGGCGGTTCGCCGTACCGGTATTCGGAGCGCTGCGCGAGCACGAAGAACTCACCGCCCGGCTTGAGGCCGCGATGGATGTTGGCGCACATCCGCTCCATCTCCGCCAGGTCCCCGGCGTAGTTGAGGCACTGCACGCCCAGCGCGATGTCGAACTGCCGCCCCAGATCCCGGAGTTCACCCACGTCGCCGACCTCGTACCGCACCCCGAGCGGTTCGCGCCGCTCGAAGTCCTGCGCGGCGGCGATCATCTCGACGGAGATGTCCACCCCGAACACGTCCGTGGCGCCGCGCCGCTTGAACTCCCGGCTGTAGAAGCCCGTGCCGCACGCCAGGTCGAGCACCGACCTGCCGCGCACGTCCCCGACCAGGCCGAGGAAGCTCGGCACCTCCCCGTACCGCATCAGCGGCAGGGACTTGAACCCCTCGAAGGCCTCGCCGATCTGGTCGTACTGGTCCTGCACACTCACGTGCTGCCCCCTCCTGCGGCCCGCCTCTGCGGGCCGGTCGCGTGGCTCGGTTCTGCGGTCGTCCCGCGGTCGTCCCGCGGTCCGTCCCGCGCTTCGTCCTGTGCGCCCGGTCGC
Source organism: Streptomyces sp. Da 82-17 (assembly GCF_046098215.1). Lineage (NCBI taxonomy): Bacteria > Bacillati > Actinomycetota > Actinomycetes > Kitasatosporales > Streptomycetaceae > Streptomyces > Streptomyces sp. Da 82-17. Next base: position 39,535 of record NZ_JBJURH010000012.1, on the reverse strand, counting down.
GGGACAGAGTCTGCTTCGCCGAGGTCCGGAGCCCGTACTGGCAGATGCCACAAAGAACACGACCGCCCGCCCTCGTATCACCCAACCAGCGTTTCCCGTACGGGCCGCCGAGCCGGCCGGGGGCGGAACCGCAGGCGCTCAGCTCCCCTCGAACGGGTCCGACCACACGTCCATCGGCACGACCCCGACACTCCGCCCCACCGGGTCGAGGAGCCGACCCATCCGCTTCACGAACCGCAGCACCACCGCCCGGTCGAGCACGACGAGTCGGGGAAACCGTTGGGCGAGGAGCTGCTCCAGGCGTTCCGCGTCGTCGAGCGAACGCAGCCACGCGCTGTACGAGAGGTTGCCCCGGCTGCCCGTGAGCCCCAGGCACACCCGCGTCTCCGGCAACTCCGCCAACTGCCGTGCGATGTCCTCCCGTTCGGCGCCCGGCACCTCGGCGAGCAGCCACGTCGCGATCGGCCAGCCGGACATCGGCTGCGCCACCTCGCACCGCAACTCCAGATCCCCGCCCGCGACCAAGGCCTGCAACCGCCGCCGCACGGTGCTGACGCTCACGCCCAACTCGTCCGCGAGCGAGGTCAGCGGCGCCCGGCCGTCGGCGCACAGCCGCAGCATCAACTCCCGGTCCTGCGCGGTCAGTCGACGCGCCCCGGCCGCCGTCGCCCGCTCCGGGCCGCCGTCCGCGGCGAGCCGGGCCCGCTGCCGGGGGTCGAGGGCGCGCGGCCGCCAGTCGCCGCCCTGTGCGTGCACGCTCGTCACGAGATGGCTGCGCGTCTCCCGTACGCCGGGCAGCGCGCCGAGCGACTCGACCAGGTACCGGGACAGCGCCGCGAGACTCGGCACGGCCACCGTCACCAGCAGGTCCCGGCTGCCCGTCGTGTGCTCCACCGTGAACGCGTGCGGCCGCCGCGCGAGGGTCTCGGCCACCACCAGGGACCGGCCCGCCTCGCAGTGCACCTCCACCACCGCCGTGAACACCCGCGCCGACTGCCCCTGCCCCAGCTGCGGCGTCACCCACGCGAGGCCCGCGTCCGCCATCCGCGCCCAACGCCGCGCCACCGTCACCGGGTCCAGGTCGAGCGCCGCACCCACCTTGGTCCACGGGGCGCGCGGGTCGAGCTGCAGGGCGTGCACGAGGCTCAGATCGGTCTCGTCGATGCCGTACGACATGCCCAGTGCGGTGAACGAATCCTGCGCGTCATCTGTCACGCAAGAAAAATAGCTGCAAATTCCTGCGCGCAGTGCATCGGCGGTCACCATTTCCACCACCCCGGGACGCCCTCGAACGCCCCCGGGACGCCCCGGGAACACCCCCGGGGGTCCGTCCGAACGGAAAGGAGCGCCACGTGTCGGTACGTGACGACGCGGCCGAGGTGCACGACGAGCTCGTCCGGCTCCGCCGCGCCCTGCACGCCGAACCCGAGATCGGCCTCGACCTGCCCCGTACCCAGGAGAAGGTCCTAGCCGCCCTCGACGGCCTCCCGCTGCACACGACCACGGGCCGCGGCCTCAGCTCGGTCACGGGCGTGCTGCACGGCGCGCGGCCCGGCCCGACCGTGCTGCTGCGCGCCGACATGGACGCCCTGCCGCTCACCGAGGCCGTGCCCGCCGCCCACCGCTCCCGCGTCGACGGCCGTATGCACGCCTGCGGGCACGACCTGCACACCGCGATGCTCGTCGGCGCCGCCCGGCTGCTCGCCGCCCGCCGGGACACGCTCGCCGGGCAGATCGTCCTCATGTTCCAGCCGGGGGAGGAGGGCTACGACGGCGCCGGGCGGATGCTCGACGAGGGCCTCCTCGACGCGGCGGGCCCCGGCGCCGGTCCGCCGGTCGCCGCGTACGCGCTGCACGTCAACTCGGCGTCCCTGCCGCAGGGCCTGTTCCAGACCCGCCGCGGCCCCGCGCTCGCCGCGTCCGACCGGCTGAGCGTGACGGTGCGGGGCGCGGGCGGGCACGGCTCCGCCCCGCACCGCGCGAAGGACCCCGTCCCGGCCGCCTGCGAGATGGTGACCGCGCTGCAGACCTTCGTCACCCGCGCCTTCGACCCGTTCGACACGGTCGTCCTCAGCGTCGGCTCCTTCCACGCCGGCACGAAGAGCAACGTCATCCCGGAACAGGCCGTGTTCGAGGCGACCGTCCGCTCCTTCTCGCCCGCCGCCCACGCCCGCGTCAAGGACGGCGCGGTCCGCGTCTGCCGCGGCATCGCCGCCGCCCACGGCCTGGACGTCGACATCGAGTACGCCGAGCAGTACCCGGTCACCGTCAACGACCACGCGGAGGCCGAGTTCGTCGCCCGCACCGTCGCCGAGGTGCACGGCGAGGAGCGCTACGCATGGGCCGAGCAGCCGCTCACCGCCTCCGAGGACTTCTCCCGCGTACTCGACGCCGTGCCCGGCGCGATGGTCATGCTCGGCGCCTGCCCGGCCGCCCGCGACCCCGCGCACGCGCCGTACAACCACTCACCGCACGCCGAGTTCGACGACGCGGTCCTCGGCGACGGCGCGGCCCTCTACGCCGAGCTGGCCCTGCGCCGCCTCGCCGCCGCCAACTAGCCGCTCGACCGAGCGAGTTGCCGCCCCCCACGGCCCCGAACCCCCGTCCCCTCCGGAGTCGCAGATGCCCCGTGAACCGCATGCCTCGCACGTCGTCCCCGATGTCGGCGGCGCCGACCACACCGCCCCGCCACCGCCCTCGCCCGGCGACCGCGCGGCCCGCCGCCGCACCGTCCTCGGCACCGGTATCGGCAACGCCCTCGAGTGGTACGACTGGAACATCTACGCGGTGTTCACCCCGTTCTTCGCCCCGCAGTTCTTCCCCGAGTCGGATCCCGCCTCGGCCCTGATGGCCACGCTCGCGATCTTCGCCGTGGGCTTCCTGATGCGCCCGCTCGGCGGCCTGCTCTTCGGCCGGCTCAGCGACCGCAGGGGACGCCGCCTCGCCATGGTCGTGTCGGTCGGCCTCGCCTCGGCGGGCAGCCTCGTCATCGGCCTAGCCCCGACCCACGCGACCATCGGCGTCGGCGCGTCCGTCCTGCTCCTCGTCACCCGGCTCGTGCAGGGCCTCGCGCACGGCGGCGAGCTGCCCGCCGCCCAGACGTACGTCTCCGAGATGGCCCCGCACGGCCGCCGCGGCCGCTGGTCCAGCCTGATCTACGTCTCCGGCACCTGTGGCATCGTCGTCGGCGAAGTCCTCGCGGCCGTACTCGCCGGTGTCCTCACGGACGGCCAACTCCACAGCTGGGGCTGGCGCGTGCCGTTCCTCGTCGGCGCCGCCATCGGCGCGTACGCCCTGGTCACCCGCATGCGCCTGACCGAGACCGAGGCCTTCGAGAAGCAGCGCGAGTCCCAGGACGCGGGCGCCGCGCCGTCCCTCTGGCGGGACTTCCGGGCCAACCGCCGCGCCTGCCTGCGCGTCGTCGGCATCACCCTCGGCGGCACGGTCACCTACTACACGTGGGTCGTCTCCGCCCCCGCCCAGGCCATCGCCGTCCACGGCTTCGACCCGGAGGCCGCGCTCTGGGCGGGCGTGCTCGCCAACCTCGTCTTCATCGCCGTCCTGCCCGTGTTCGGCATCCTCTCCGACCGCGTCGGCCGCAAGCCGGTCATGCTCCTGTCGTACGTGGGGATCCTGGTGCTCACGTTCCCGCTCGACCTGCTGATCCGCGACCAGGTGTGGCAGCTCGGCGTCGCCATGACCGTCGCGATGCTGTTCATCGCCGCGAGCTCCGCGATCCTGCCGACGGTCTACGCCGAGATGTTCCCAACGGGCGTGCGCACCGCTGGAGTCGCCGTCCCGTACGCCTTCTCCGTCGCGGCGTGCGGGGGCAGCGCGGCATACCTGCAGACCTGGCTGAGCTCGCACGGCCTCGGCCATGTGTTCCTGCTCTACACCATGGCGTTGCTGCTCCTCGCCGTGGTCGTGATCTGGCGCATGCCGGAGACGAAGGACGTCGAACTGACGTGAGCCGCCGGGCCGGCGCGAGGCGAAGCGAGGTGACGCGACGTGCGGGCCGATTGTCAGTGGCGTGCGGTTGACTGGGTGCGAACCGAACAAGAGGCCGAGAGGCTGAGCGGACCGACGGGGGAGAGACGTGCAGACGGACGTGCAGACGTACGACGACGGGGGTCGCGCCGTGCGGACGGACGACGCGATTCCGCAGGGGTGGCCGAGCGCCGAGTGGCTGGAGCGGCGGCTGGGCGCGGGTGCTCTCGTGCGCCCGGACGAGGCCGATCTGCCGGGGGAGTTGACGAACTCCAGGACCAGAGAGTTCCTTCTCACCGTCGGTTTCCCGGCTGTCGACCTGGAGGCGGTGGGCCTCGACGCGACGCACCTCCGGGGCGAGGACCGCTGGTACGCCTTCGACGCCGACGAGATCTACGGCGAGCGCTACCCCGACGACGACTCCCCGCCGAAGAACTTCTGCTACACGGTCCTGACGTACGGCGACCAGCATCTGATGCTCGGCGCTGAAAGCGGCGCGATCATCCACTACGACCCCAACGGCTGGGACCACGGGGCGGGTTGGCAAGGACCGGCCGCGTCGTCGCTGCCCTCGCTCGCGGTGCTCCTGGGCCTGATGGCCGAGTCGGCCGAGGCCCTGGACTCGCCCGACGACGCGGTCCGCGTGCCGGCGGCGGGGGCGCTGCGCGAGCGCATGATCGCCCACGACGCGGATGTGGAGGACTCCGACTTCTGGCAGCAGATGTTCGAGGACCTCGGCTGGGAAGGCGAGCCCGCATGAGTCCGGGCCCGGCCTCCCCCACGAAGGCCCGGGCCCGGACGGCTCGAGGACGGCGGCCCGACCGCCACCGATTGGGGCCTGACGGCCACCGGCTGCGGCCCGACGCTGCGGCCTGACGGCCACCGGCTGGGCGCTGCGGCTACTGGCCCATCACGTACTTGACGGTCGGGCCGGTCGTCCAGCCGCCGTCGACGGCCAGCTCGGCGCCCGTCACGTACGAGGACGCGTCCGAGAGGAGGTACACGACCGCGTCCGCGATCTCCGGGGCCTCGCCGACCCGGCCCATCGGGGTGTTGGGGTAGTTGCCCTCGCCCTGCTGGATGCCGACCTGCGCGGTCATCGGCGTGTACGTCATGCCCGGGTGCACGGAGTTGACCCGGATCCGGGACGTGCCGAGCTCCACCGCGCCGATCTTGCTGAGGCCGCGCACACCCCACTTCGACGCCCCGTACGACGACGTCAGGGCGAGGCCCATCAGACCGGCCGCCGAGGAGATGTTGACGATGGAGCCGCCGCCGTTCTCCTTCATGCCGGGGATGACGGTCTTCATGCCGATGAAGACACCGGTCAGGTTGATGTCGACGACCTGACGGAAGTGCTCCACCGTCTCGGTCTCGAGGGGCTGCCCGGTCGAGATGCCCGCGTTGTTCACGAGCCCGTCGATCCGCCCGAACTCGGCCACGGCGAACTCGGCGGCCCGCTGCCAGTCGTCCTCGGACTTCACGTCGAGCCGTACGAACCGGGCGCGGTCGCCGAGCTCCTTCACGAGCTCCTGGCCGTCGGCCTCCAGGAGGTCGGCGACGACCACGTTCGCGCCGCCGGCGACGGCCTTGCGGGCCACCTCGGCGCCGATGCCGCGGGCGCCGCCGGTGATGACCACCGTCTTGTTGCTGAGATCGCTCATGAGGAGCTCCAAGGAAATTCACGGAGGGATTCGACATTGCGGGCCGCGAGAGCGCCGGGGCCCAGCGGGCCGTCGGCCGGTGCGTCGGTGGCGGCCCAGCGCTCGACGGACACCCGGATCGCCGTACTGGCCACGGCGGCCGCGAGCCGCAGCCCGCTCGGAACGGACCCGCCCGCGCCCGCGCCGGACCCGCCCGCGCCCGCGCCGGACCCGCCCGCGCCCGCGCCGGACGCGCCTGCCGCGTCCACGTCTGCCGCGTCCACCTCGTCCGTGTGCACGTCGGACACCTCGCGCCGAGGCGTACCGAGACGCTCCGCGAGCACGTCGAGCAGCGCCTGCTCGGCGGCGAAGCACGCGTCGTTCCAGACGGAGCGCAGCGCCGGAGCCTCCTCGGCCATCCGCAGCAGGGACCGCACCCATTCCAACGACTCGGCGTTCGCCACCCCGCCGGCGCCCCCCGCACCGGCGGCAGCGTCGAGGGCTCCGGCGGCCGGGTCCAGCGCCCTGCTCGCCGCGAGGATCAGCGCGTCCGGCACGGACAGTTCGGCCGGTGCCGCGCGCACGGCCTCGACCCAGCGCTGCGTGCCCTCGGCGAAGACCGGGGCGACCGACTCCTCCTTCGTGGCGAAGTACCGGAAGAAGGTGCGCGGCGAGACACCGGCCTCGCGGGCGATGTCCTCGGCGCGTGTGGCGCGCAGTCCGCGCTCCACGAAGAGCGCGGCCGCGGTATGGGCGATGTCCCTACGAGTGGCCGCCTTGCGCCGCTCGTTCAGTGAGCTCCCGGGCATGCAGTGCATCGTATGCCTGTGTGGCAGAATCTGCCACCGACGTGATCCGGGCCCAGCGACGAACAGGACGGCAAGACCAAGTGCGGCGACGGCGTTTCCTCCAGCAGACGGCCACCTTCGCGTCGGGAGCGGCGCTCGGACTGGCCGGCTGCGGCTCCGGCGAGTCCAGGGCGCCGCTGCGGCTGCTGGTCGCCAGCTACGACGAGAGCGTGGGCGCGTCCATCGGCGACCAGTGGGACGGCGTCGTCAAGGCCTTCGAGAAGAAGCACCCGGACATCCAAGTCGCCGTGGAACGCGTGCCGTTCGCCGAGCTCGACGCCACGCTGGCGCGCCGTGTCGAGCAGGGGAAGGCGCCGGACATCGCGCAGTCCAACGTCTTCGCGCAGTACGCCGTCCGGGATCTGCTGTACGCGACGTCGGATCTGTTCGACATCGCCACCGAGTCGGACTTCACGCTGTCCCTCGCACAGGCCGGCCGGGTCCACCGCATCCAGTACGGCATCCCGCTGATGGCCAGCACCCCGCGCCTCTTCTACAACAAGGCCCTGTTCGCCCGCGCCGGGGTCGAGGGCCCGCCGCGCAGCTGGGCCGAACTGCGCACCGCGGCCCAGGCGTTGAAGGCGAGCGGCGTGCCCACGCCGTACGGCCTGCAGCTCGGGCCGGAGGCGGCCGAGGACGAGCTGTACGCGTGGCTGCTCGCGGGCGGCGGCGACTATGTGACGTCCAGCAGCTACGACTTCTCCTCCGAGGAGAACGTCGCGACCCTGACCTGGCTGCGGGACAGCCTGGTCGGCGAGGGCCTGGCCGGCAGGAGCCCGGCACGGCTCAACCGCACGGACGCCTATGAGCAGTTCCTGCGCGGCACCATCGGCATGATGCTGGCGCACCCGGTCCTGATGGACACCGCCGACCGTATGAAACTCCCGTACGCCCACGCCGCGTTCCCCGCGCGGAAGGGCGGCGCGGCGATCCCCGTCGGCATCAACGACTGGCTGCTCGCCTTCCGCCGGGGCGGCCGCCGCGAGGCCGCGTCGGCGTTCCTGAGTTTCGTGTACGACAAGGAGTCCGCGGCGAGTTACGGCGGCGGCCGGGCGGCGGCGCTGCCGGTCACGGCGTCCGGCGCGGAGGCGGTCGCGGAGCAGGGCGGACGGCTCGCCGAGTTCATCGACCAGCTGCCGGAGGCCCGGTTCCAGCCGACGGCGATGCGTTCCTGGCCCACGGTCCGCCGTGAGGTCCGCGCGGAGATCGGCGGCTCGGTGCAGCGTGGCGGCAGTCCGGGCGAGGTGCTGCGGTCCCTGCAGGCGAGGGCCTCCCAGAGCGAGACGTCGGCCAGGTCCTGAAGCCGGGCCCGACCGACGCCGACGGCCGCCGACACGGGAACGCTGCACGGCGTCCTGCCGGCCCTGAACACCGACATCGCGGCCACGTCCCCCCGATATCACGAGCCGATACTCCGAGTCGCGATGAGCCGGGGAGGCGCGCAGGGTCTACCTAGGTGACGGGCGCGACGGCACGACCGCCGACGGCCGCCCGCCAAGGTTCCGCCGACCCACCCGAGGAGACCCCCATGACCGCCACCTACACCTTCGACGTCTTCTCCAGCCTCGACGGATACGGCGCGGCCGGCGGCGACTGGACCGGCTACTGGGGCAAGCAGGGCCCGGAACTGCTCGACCACCGCCTCGCCCAGTACGAGGAGGACCAGCGCATGGTCCTCGGCGCCCACACGTACCGCCTGTTCGCGCAGATGCTCGCCGAGAGCACCGAGGACTCCGACGTACGCGACCCCTGGGTCACCCGCATGCGGCACCTCCCGGCGATCGTCGTGTCCACCACCTTGGAGGAGCCCCTCGACTGGCCGGACGCGACCGTCGTCAGCGGAGACGCCGTCGACGTGGTCGCCCGGCTGAAGAAGGAGTCCGACGTACCACTGCGCTCGCACGGCAGCCTGTCGATGAACCGGGCCCTCATGGCCGCGGGCCTCGTCGACCGGCTCCAGGTCACGCTCTTCCCCGTCATCACCGGCCGCAACGGACTCGACCCGATCTTCCGGGGCGCCGCCGACTTCGATCTGGAGCTGATCGAGCAGCGCACCCTCGACGGCGACATCCAGGAACTCACCTACCGGCCCGCACTGCACTGATCGGGACGGAACGGCACGCGTGCCCGCCGACGCCCCAGTACCCCAGGACCCCAACATCCCAGCGCGCACGGACCGTTGACGGTTCCGGGCGCCGCTCTCTACGGTCGGTCCGTATATGTAGATGGCGTTCAGAGATGGGGACGTGGTGTATGAGGATCGTCGACGCAAGACTCACTCCGGTGCTGATCGCCGACCCGCCGCTCCTCAACGTCCAGGGCGTGCACCAGCCGTACACGCCCCGGCTGATCGTGGAGCTGGTCACGGAGAGCGGCGTCACCGGTGTCGGCGAGACGTACGGGGACACCAACTACCTGGACATCGCACGGCAGTTGGCCGTCGCGGTGCAGGGGCGGAGCGTGACGGAGAGCAACCTGCTGCCCGCGCTCGCCGCCGCTGCCGCCGACGTGGACGCGAGCGCGCTCAGCTCGTCCGTCGACGCCGGCGCGTTCCGCGGTGTGCAGACCGCCGACAAGCTGCGCCTCAGCGTCGTCTCCGCCTTCGAGGTGGCGATGCTCGACGCCCTCGGCAAGGCCACCGGGCTGCCCGTGCACGCCCTGCTCGGCGGGAAGGTGCGCGACAGCGTCGAGTACAGCGGCTACCTGTTCTACCGCTGGGCCGAACACCCGCAGCAGGACTGGGACGCCCCGCACCAGGACTGGGACGCTCCGCGCCACGACTGGGACGCTCCGCGCGACGACTGGGGCGCCGCGCTCGACCCCGCCGGGATCGTCGAGCAGGCCCGCCGCATGCACCGCGACCACGGTTTCCGGTCGTTCAAGCTGAAGGGCGGCGTCCTCCCGCCCGAGCAGGAGGCCGCCGCGATCCGCGCCCTCGCCGAGGCGTTCCCCGACAGCCCGCTGAGGCTCGACCCGAACGGCGGCTGGTCGGTCCGCACCAGCCTCGACATGGCGGCCGAACTCGCGGACGTACTCGAGTACTTGGAGGACCCCACGACCGGCACGCCCGGCATGGCGCAGGTCGCCGCGGGCACGAGCATGCCGCTCGCCACCAACATGTGCGTGACCCGGCTCGGCGAGATCCCCGAGGCGTTCACGCGGGGCGCCGTGCAGGTGGTGCTCTCCGACCACCACTACTGGGGCGGTCTGCGCGCCACCAAGGAACTCGCCGCCATCTGCGCCACGTTCGGCGTCGGCGTGTCCATGCACTCCAACACGCACCTGGGCATCAGCCTCGCCGCGATGACGCACGTCGCGTCGACCGTCCCGGGCCTCGACCACGCCTGCGACACCCACCGCCCCTGGCAGACCGACGACGTCATCACCGCGCCGCACGTCTTCCGCGAAGGACGCGTCGAGGTGTCGGACGCGCCCGGCCTCGGCGTCGAGCTGGACCGTACGGCTCTCGCCGAGCTGCACGAGCGCTGGCAGCGCATGCCCGCCCTGCGCGACCGCGACGACGAGGCGGGCATGCGCCTCGCGGACCCGCACTGGACACCGCACAAGTCGCCCCGCTGGTAGGCGAGTTCACGCACCCGCGGCCCCGGCCCACATGCGCTACGCGGGCGCCTCCAGGTCGAAGAACAGGAACCCGATCCTGGTGGACAGCGCCTCGAACTCCTCCGGGAACAGGTCGCGCCCCGCCGGGTCGGGTTGCGGTTCGCTGACGGCGGCGAGGCGGAACCCGGCGGAGGTGAAGGCCTCGGTCATCGCGTGCAACGGCCGCCGCCAGAACGTGAGTCGTACGGACCTGCCGCTGAACTCGAAGTCCTCGCTGTAGCTGGTGGTGGCGTGGTAGTCGGGGCGGGGGTTCTGGATCGCGTAGTCCACGAACGGGTGCTGCACCGACACGATCAGCCGCCCGCCGGGCCTCAGTACGCGCCGCATCTCACCCAGCGTCGGCGCCCAGTCCTCCAGGTAGTGCAGCACCAGCGACGCCACCACGGCATCGAACTCGCCGTCCTCGAACGGCAGTTGCTCCCTCAGGTCGACCCGGCGCAGGTCCACGTCGTCACCGAGCCGCTTCCTCGCGAGCGCGAGCATGCCGGCGCTGGCGTCGATGCCCGTGACGTCCGCGCCGCGTTCGCGCAACGCGGCCGTCAGCGGACCCGAGCCGCAGCCGGCGTCCAGAATGCGCCGTCCGGTCACGTCCCCGGCGAGCGCGAGCATCGCGGGCCGCTCGTAGTAGCCGTTGAGCAGGTTGTTCTCGTTGTCCGCCGAGTACGCCTCGGCAAAGCTGTCGTAGTCGCTCACGTGGGCAGCGTATGCCGGGCGTGATCCTTCCGGGGCTCGTTCGGTCCCGAACTGGGTGCTGGCGCAGGCGAGTTGAGGGCGGGGGAGTGCGGTCGGCCTGCCGTGAGAGGTGGGCGCCGAAGGTTCCGGGGGTCAAACGCAGGGAGCGGTAAGGAAAAGAGGGAGTCAAGTGTGCGTATGTGGCTCAATCTGAGGCGTGAGCAGGGGAAACGGAGCGTTAGCCTGATCATTGGTCGCCTGGGGCAATCAATATTCCGGGCGGCCACCGACCGACAGAGCACCACCCACCGGCGCGCACAGGGACAAGCGGGCCGGTGATGTCAGGAGGACAGCTCATGCCTGCCGAGGCATCCGCACACGCAGCCACCCCCACCCTCACGTCACCCCCCACCTCCACCCCCTTCCGTACGTACGTCGAGGACAACCTCGACGCGCTCACCACCGCACCCGACCGGGAACTCCTCGTCCACGGCGACCGACGCCTGACGGCCGGTCAATTCCGTTCCCTGGTCCACCGCATGGCCCACGCCCTCGCCGCGCAGGGCGTCGAGCGCGGCACCACCGTCACCCTGCTCAGCGGCAACCTGCCCGAGACGATCGCCGCCCGCTACGCCGCCAACCTCGCGGGCTGCCGCGTCAACCACCTCTACAACAAACTGTCGGCGGACGTGCAGACGGCGATCGTCGAGGACGTCGAGACGCAGGCGCTCATCGTCGACCCGCGCTACGCCGACCGCGCCGTCGAGATCACCGACAGCAGCCCCGTACCGCACGTCCTCGTCCTGGGCGAGACCAAACGGGAGCTCGGCCAGGACCTGCTCGCGCTCGCCGCCACGCAGCCCGACGAGCCGTTCACGCCGCGCGCCCGCCCCGACGACATCTGCACGATCCGCCACACCGGCGGCACCACCGGCCACCCGAAGGGCATCGTCACCACCTTCGAGCAGGTCAACCGGATGAGCCGGATGGTCAGCGAGGTGCGGCCCGCCGAGGAGTCCGCACCCCGGCAGCTCGCCTGCACCACCCTCGCGCACGCCGCCGGCATGCTCGCCGACGCCGTGATCCGCGTCGGCGGCACCGTCGTCCTGCACGACGACTTCGACGCGGGCGAGGTCCTCGCCACCGTCGAGCGCGAGCGCATCACCCACCTCTTCCTGCTCCCGCCGCTCCTCTACCAGCTCCTCGACCACCCAGACTCCACGCGCCGCGACCTCGGCTCCCTGCGCGGCCTGACGTACGGCGGCTGCCAGGCCTCGCCCACCCGCATCGCGGACGCCGTACGCCGCTTCGGCCCCGTGCTCGTGCAGTTCTACGGGCAGAACGAGGCCGGCGGCATCAGCGTCCTCACCGCCGCCGACCACGACCCGGACCGGCCCGAGCGGATGCGTTCCGCGGGCAGGGTGCTGCCCGGCGTGGACGTCGCGATCCGCGACACCGACGGCAAGGACCTGCCGTACGGCGAACTCGGCGAGATATGTGTGCGCTCCGAGGGCACCATGACCGGCTACTGGAAGCAGCCCGAGCTGACCGCCGAAGTGCTGCGCGACGGCTGGCTGCACACCGGCGACGTCGGCTTCCTCGACGAGGACGGGTACGTCACCGTCGTCGACCGGCTCAAGGACATGATCGTGGTGGTCGGCGGCCACGTGTACACGACCGAGCTGGAGGACCTCCTCAACTCCCACCCGAAGGTGCGCCAGAGCGCCGTCTTCGGGGTGCGCGACGCCGACCGCATGGAGCAGGTCCACGCCGCCGTCGTGACCGCACCGGGCACGGACGTGTCGGCGGAGGAACTGCGGGCAGCGGTACGCGAGCAGCGCGGCGCCATGTACGAACCGGCCGTCGTCACCTTCGTCGACGCCCTGCCCCTGACGGACGCGGGCAAGCCGGACAAGAAGCTGCTGCGCAGGCGCGCGGAAGCCTGACCCTCCAGGCCGGGACCGGCCCCCGAAAGTCCCGTGGTCAGCTCACGGCGCGGCGCACCAGGGCGGTGATCAGCTCCTCGTCGGCGGGCGTCAGCTCCTTCACGGCGTACGCCGTCGGCCACATGCTGCCCTCGTCGAGGCGGGCCGTGTCGTTGAAACCGAGAGTGGCGTAGCGGGACTTGAACTTGTGCGCGCTCTGGAAGAAGCAGACGACCTTGCCGTCCTTGGCGTAGGCGGGCATGCCGTACCAGGTCTTCGGCGTCAGTTCCGGCGCGGCCTCCCGGACGAGGGCGTGGATCCGCTCGGCCAGGGCCCGGTCCTCGTCCGGCATCTCGGCGACCTTCGCGAGCAGCTCCGCCTCGGGGTCGGCCTTGGCCGCGCGCCCGCCGCGCCGGGCCGGCTTCAGCTCCTTGGCGCGCTCCTTCATCGCCGCACGCTCCTCCTCGGTGAAGCCGTCGTACGTCGCGCCCGCCGACGCCGAGGCGGAAGCGGGGGAGGAGGTGTTCTTTCCGGTCTTCGAAGCAGCGGCCATGGCGAACTCCTTGGGAGCAGAGGCTCGGACGGGCGTTCCCGGCCGATGAGGTCAGCGTAGGAAGAGGCGGCGGTCGAGCGCTTCTCGGAAACTGACCGGTCCGCCGGGCCCGCGCCGACGCCCCGTATCGTCGGCGCCGTGGAGCTGAAACACCTCACCGGATTCGTGGCCGTCGCCGAGGAACTGCACTTCGGGCGGGCGGCCGAGCGGCTGCACATCGCGCAGTCCCCGCTCAGCCAGCAGATCAAGCTCCTGGAGCGGGACCTCGGCGTGAAGCTGTTCGACCGTACGACCCGCACCGTGCGGCTCACCCCGGCCGGGCAGGCCCTCGTGGAGCCCGCCCGCCGCCTCCTCGCGGACGCCTCCGCCGTACGCCGCACCGTACGGGCCGCCCACCTCGGCGAGGTCGGCCGCGTCACCGTCGGCTTCGCGGGCGCCAGCAGCTACTCGGCGCTGCCGCTCCTCACCCGCGCCGTGACCTCCCAACTCCCCGGCATCGAGCTGGTGTTGGTGGGCCAGACGTACACGGGGGAGGCGCTGCGCCGGGTCGCCGACGGCAGCCTCGACGTCGGCTTCCTCGCGCTGCCCGTACGGCGCGGCATCACCGCCCGCGTCGTGCGCATGGAGCACCTGATGCTCGCCCTGCCCGACAGCCACCGGCTCGCCGCGTACCCGGAGGTGCCGGTGCGGGAGTTGGCGGGGGAGCCGGTCGTCACGTTCCCGCTGTCCCGCGAGTCGGCGGTGCGCGAGGCGATGGTGCAGGCCTGCCACGACGCGGGGTTCGCGCCCCGGATCGCGCAGGAGGCGCCCGACTCGTACACCATGCTGGCGCTCGTCGGCGCGGGCGTCGGAGTGGCGGTCGTCGTGGAGTCGGCGCGCGACATCAACCTCGAGCATGTGGTGTTCCGGCCGCTCGTCGGGGAGGAGGTGCCGGTGCTGCCGATCGCGCTCGGCTGGCGCACGGGTAACTCTTCGGCGGCGTTGCAGGCGGTGTTGCGGGTGGCGGAGGAGGTTTTGCCTACGCCTCCAGGGGTCGGGGTCTGAGGCGGTGACCCCCAGGGGGCTCCGCCCCCGGCCCCCGGCTCCTCAATCGCCGGAGGGGCTCTCCTTCCCGGCCGTCGTTCGGCTGCCTGCGCCGTCGTGGCTGGTCGCGCCGTTCCCCGCGCCCCTGGCGGGGCACGTCCCTGCCCCCTTCGGGTCGTCGGCCGGCTGCCTGCGTCGTCGTGGTTGCTCGCGCAGTTCCCCGCGCCCCTCTGGGGCGCCCCGCCCACCGGCGATTATTCCGTCTCGGCGCTCAATCTGGGCCGTAATTGGTCTTGGACAGCACCTAATGCGCGGGTGCAGAGTGATCCACATCTTGCGACGGGCGCTGCGCGCAGACCGCTTCGCTCTCGCCGACGTACAGGAGGCCGCTCTTGCCCGAACCGAAGCCCGACCACGTGCCGGCGCCGCTCGACGGCATGAAGGTCGTCGACCTGTCCAAGATCCTCGCCGGGCCCTACGTCACCATGTCCCTCGCCGACCTCGGCGCCGACGTGATCAAGGTCGAGCATCCCGACGGCGGCGACCCCACCCGCGCCTGGGGCCCGCCGTTCAACGGCCCCGACGCCACCTACTACCTGGCCGCCAACCGCAACAAGCGCTCCGTCACCCTCGACCTCAAGTCCGAGGCCGGGCAGCAGGCGGTCCACCGGATGCTCGCCGACGCCGACGTCATGGTGGAGAACTTCCGCCCCGGCTCCTCCCTCGCCCGCCTCTTCGACTACCAGGAGCTGAGCGCCCGTTACCCGCGCCTCGTCATCCTGCACATCTCCGCCTTCGGCGACACCGGCCCCCTCCGCGACGAACCCGGCTACGACATGGTCGCCCAGGCGAGCGCCGGCCTGATGTCCCTCACCGGCGAACCCGACGGGCCCCCGGTCAAGGCCGGGTACGCGATGGGCGACCTCGGCGCCGCCCTCTTCGGCCTCGTCGGCGTCACCTCCGCCCTCGTCGAACGCGCCCGCACCGGCCGCGGCCAGTACGTCACCACCTCCCTGTACGAGTCGCAGCTCGCCCTGCACATCAACTGGGCGACCGGCTACTTCGCGACCGGCGAGCGCCCCGCCCGCCTCGGCTCCGGCCACCCCAGCCTCGTCCCGTACCAGGCCTACCCGGCCGCCGACGGGCACTTCGTGATCGCCGTCGGCAACGACGCCCTGTTCCGCCGCCTCGCCGACGCGCTCGGCCACCCCGAGTGGGCCGACGACGACCGCTTCGCCACCAACAGGGCCCGCGTCACGCACCGCAGCGCCCTCAACGCCAAGCTCGAAGCGGTCCTCGTCGACGAGCCCGTCGCCCACTGGGTGGGCCTCCTCAAACCCCTCGGCGTGCCCGTCGCCGCCATCCGCTCCCTCGACGAGGTGTACGACTGCCCGCAGACCGCCGCCCTCGGCATGGTGCAGAAGGTCGACCACCCGGACGTCGGCCCGCTCCGACAGGTCGCCTTCCCCGTCACCTTCCGCGGCGCCCGACCGCCCGTACGCACCGCCCCGCCCGCCCTCGGGCAGCACAGCCGCGCCGTACTCGCCGAACTCGGCTACACGGACGCCGACATCGACCGCCTCCTCGACCGCCCCCAAGTCGACCCGCACCCGCACCCGCACCCGCACCCGCAAGGAGCCTGAACCCCATGCCGTTCCCCGCCCTCGACGCGCTCGACCCGCTCCACCTCGAAGCCCTCCTCACCGACGAGGAACGCGCCGTCCGCGACACCGTCCGCCAGTACCTGGACGACAAGGTCGAGCCGCACATCGCCGACTGGTTCGAGTCCGGCGAGATTCCCGACCTCCCCGAACTCGCCCGGGAATTCGGCGCGTTGGGCCTCCTCGGCATGCACCTCGACGGCTACGGCTGCGCCGGCCTGCCCGCCCGCGCGTACGGGATCGCCTGCCGCGAGCTGGAGGCCACCGACTCCGGCCTGCGCTCCTTCGTCTCCGTGCAGGGCTCCCTCGCCATGTTCGCGATCCACCGCTTCGGCTCGGAGGAGCAGAAGCAGGAGTGGCTGCCGCGCATGGCCGCCGGGGAGGCCATCGGCTGCTTCGGCCTCACCGAGCCCGACCACGGCTCCGACCCGGCGTCGATGACGACCCGCGCCCGCCGCGACGCGGGCGGCGACTGGATCCTCGACGGCCGCAAGATGTGGATCACCAACGGCTCGGTGGCCGCCGTCGCGGTCGTCTGGGCGCAGACCGACGACGGTGTACGCGGCTTCGTCGTGCCCACCGACACCCCCGGCTTCTCGGCGCCCGCCATCAAGCACAAGATGTCCCTGCGCGCCTCGGTCACCAGCGAACTCGTGCTGGACGGCGTACGCCTGCCCGCCTCCGCCCAACTCCCCGACGCCCGCGGCGTGGGCGCCCCGCTGACCTGCCTGAACGAGGCCCGCTACGGCATCGTGTGGGGCGTGACCGGCGCGGCCCGCTCGGCCTGGCGCGCGGCGCGTGAATACGCCCTGCAGCGCGAGCAGTTCGGCAAGCCGATCGCCGCGTTCCAGCTCACCCAGCAGAAGCTCGTCGACATGGCCCTGGAACTCCACAAGGCCACGCTCACCGCCCTGCACCTGTCGGCCCTCAAGGACTCGCCCGAGGGTGTGCACCCGGCGCAGATCAGCTTCGGCAAGCTCAACAACGTCCGCGAGGCCATCGACATCTGCCGCACCGCCCGCACCGTCCTCGGCGCCAACGGCATCTCCCTGGAGTACCCGGTCATCCGGCACGCCAACAACCTGGAGTCGGTCCTCACCTACGAGGGCACCAGCGAGATGCACACCCTCGCCCTCGGCCAGGCCCTCACGGGGCACGCCGCTTTCCGGTCGTGAGGTCGTACGCGAACCCGTAGCGGCCGAGGAGCAGCCGCAGGAGTTCGTCGGCGATCTCGTCGCGGGTGGCGTCGACCCAGCCCACGACCCAGTCGTGCATGAGCCCGTTGACGGCACCGATGAACGCGGCCGCGGCGAGGTGGTGGTCCTCGGGCGCCACCTCGCCGCGCTCCACGGCCTGCCCGGCGATGTCGTCGATGAACTCGATCCACAACGCCCGCCGGTCGAGCCGCTGCCGGTCAAGCCGCGGGCTCACCCCGACGATCTCGACGTACGAGATGCGGGCGTGCCGCGGATCCCCGGCCGCGCCCTCCACGTACGCGCGCACCATCCGGGCGATCCGCTCGGTGAGCGGCAGGTCCGCGGCGCGGGGCAGCGCCTCCAGGACGGCCTGCTGCGCGAAGTTGTTGACGTACAGGTGCAGTTCGGCGAGCACGTCCTCCAGGGAGTCGAACTCCTCATAGAACTGGCGGGTGGAGAGCCCGGCCGCCTTGCACAGGTCGACGACCTTCGTCGCGCGGTAGCCGGGTCCGGCGCCGAACAGGTCGAGGCCCGCGTCCAGGAACCGGCGGTGCCGCTCGGCCTGCCGCTCGCCCGCGGACCGGCCCTTGTACGTGGTGTCTGCGCGCGCCACCGTGACCCGCCCCCTTCTCCCGCTCTTGCGCTCCCGCGCTCCCGCGATTCTTTCGTACCGAGGGTTGTGACGGCCCGAACGGCCACCCTACGATCCGTGCACCCGCATATGAAAACAGCGATTTTCAAGGTGCCGTTGCCGATCCTCCCGTCCAAGGAGCGAGTACATGCGAGCCAAGCGCCCCTCCCGCCGCCGGCCCCTCGCCGGCACCGCCGTCGCCGCCGCGACCGTCGCCGCCGCCCTGATCCCCGCAGGACCCGCGCACGCCGACCCGCAGCGGGAGGTCATGCTCGTCGGCAACAACTGGGAGGGCACCGCCGACGTCATCGAGTCGTCCGGCGACTTCGGCAGGATCGGCCGCATCGACCTCGTGCCCGACAAGGACGAGCGGCTCCGCGAGATCTACGCGAACCCGGTCAAGCTCGCCTACTTCCTCGGCATCCGCATGACGGTCGGCGAGGGCCACGACCAGTACACCGACGACCTGTACACCACCCGCGACGGCTCCGCGATCGTCGTGTCCCGGCCGAGCTTCGCCGACGTCGTCGCCATCGACACCGCCACCGGGAAGCTCAAGTGGCGCTTCCCTGTCGCCGGTTACCGCTCCGACCACATGGCCGTGTCGCCCGACGGGCAGCGCGTCGCCGTGTCGGCGTCGACCGGCAACACCGTCCACGTCCTCGACATGGAGACGGGACGCGAGGAGGGCTCGTTCAAGACCGGCGACAAGCCGCACGAGAACGTCTTCACCCGCGACGGCACGATCTGGAACATGGCCATCGGCGAGGTCAACAACGACCTCGACGCCCCCTGGCTGGACGGCCTCAAGGGCGACCGGAAGATCACCGTCGCGGACGCGCGCACCTTCGAGGTCGTCGACACCATCGACATGCGCGAACGCCTCGACGCCTTCGGCCAGAAGGACAAGTCCGACGCGATCCGCCCGGTCGCCTTCACCCCGGACGAGTCGAAGCTGTACTTCCAGGTGTCGTTCTTCAACGGCTTCTTCGAGTACGACGTCGCCGCCGACCGCATCACCCGCATGAAGACCCTGCCGAAGAACCCGGACACCTCCGACGACCGCACCACGTACGTCAACGACTCCCGCCACCACGGCATGTCGATGAACCCGTCCGGCACGAAGCTGTGCGTCGCCGGAACCATGGACGAGTACGCCACGGTCGTCGACCGCGAAACCCTCGAAGAGGGCCCCCTCGTCCCGGCCGCCAAACCGTACTGGGCCACCGTCAGCGGCGACGGCAAGGCCTGCGTGATCTCCGAGAGCGCCGCGGACCAGGTCACCGCCATCGACTTCGCCACCGGCCGCAAGATCGCATCGACCCCGGTCGGCGACCACCCCCAACGCATCCGCGTGGCCACACTCCCCGCCGACTGGACGAGCCCGCAAGGAAGTTGAGCCACTGACCCGACCCGACCCGACCCGACCCGGCCCGGCTCGACCCGGCCCGGCCCCCCGCGGCGCGGCAGGCCGGGCGTGCGTAGTTGAGGCGGGGGCCCGGCCCGCTGGACCTCACCCGCTCGCATGCCGACCGGGCCGTCCCTGGAGGTGCCTTCGCCGGGCGGCTCGGGCTGGTGAGCGCGGACGTGTGCGCCCCCCGCTCAGGACAACCACCTGGACCGTCACGGCCACCCTGCGCTCGCCCCCGCTGACGGCCCTCTGCCAACCCCGCGTGCGCCAGGCCTGATCGGAGGCACGTCGAGCTGCCTGGCGACGATGGACAGCCTGCTGGGAGTCGCCGACCCCCGCCGTTCAACTCGCCGTGCATGAGGGCACCTTGGGCGGTTCAGCCAAGCCCGCGCTCAGCAGCACCGGCCGCCTCCCGGTGATCTCCTTCGCCAGCGGCCTCCGCCCGACCCTGCGTGCAGCCTCCGCCAACTCGGCGTACGCCAGGCCGACCTGCGGCACCCGCAGCCCCGCCCGGCGACGACACCCGCCCCCCTCACCCCACCCCCCTCCGAGTGATCGCCCCGCTCCGGGCAAGCAGCAAGCAGGCCGCGCCGCGGGCGTGTTCCGTGTCGCGCCACGGGGAGACACGGACCGACAGGTCCTTGAGGGGCTCGATCGCTCCGGACCGGGCCGCCGTCGTGAAGGACGGTCCGAGGTACGGCCACAGAACATGGCTCTCGCCGATCACCTTGACCGCCTTCACGGCCAGCACGTTCACCACCCCGGCCACGCACCGCCCGAGCAGCGCGCCCGCCTCGGCGAGGATCCGCAGCACCTCCGGCTCGCCCCGCTCGGCCGCGGCCACCAGCCCCGCCAGTTCCGCCGGTCCCACCGGCCCCGTCGGCCCGCCCGGCCCGTCCTCGGCCGTCAGGCGCACGCCCGCGGCCCGTACCCGGTCGAGCAGTGCCGACTGGCCGACGTACGTCTGGAGGCAGCCCCGGTTGCCGCAGCTGCAGGCGGGCCCGTCCGTCGCGACCGGCAGATGACCGAACTCGCCCGACGACCCGGCCGCCCCGCGCTGCACCCGCCGCTCCAGCACCACGCCCATGCCGAGCCCGTCGCCGATGCCGAGGACCAGGAAGTCGTCGTGCTCGCGCCCCATCCCGAACAGCAGCTCCGCCGTCGTACTCGCCCGCAGGTCGTTGTCGACCAGGACCGGCACCGGCAGCGCGCGCGACAGCTCGGTGCCGAGCGCCAGATCGTGCCAGTCCATGATCCCGGAGAGCCGCACGACCCCCGTCTCCGGATCCGCCATCCCCGGCACCGCCACCCCCACACCCCGGATCGGCGTACTGTCCCGGCGCGCCTCGATCTCGTCGCGTACGACCTTCGTCAGAAGCCGTACGGGCGCCTCGGCCACGCCCTCCGGGAGGCGGAACTCGGACACCACCCGGCCGTCGAGCCGCACCACCGTCCCCACCAGGTGGTCGACGGCCACCCTGATGCCCAGGACGTGCGCCGCGTCCGACACCAACTCCAGCGGCACCCGCGGCCGTCCGGTGCCGGAGGCGCTGTGCGGCGGGAGCTCGCGCAGGAAACCCTCGCCGATCAACCGCCGGGTGTGCTCGGTGACCGTCGCCGCGCCGACGCCGAGCCGGGCCGCGATCTCGGCGCGGCCGAGCGGTCCCGCCGAGCCGAGCAGCGCCAGGATCTCGGTGCGGATCAGGTCCCCGTGCTGTGGGCGTCGCGTCATCTCACCCTCCGTTGCCGCCGGTTGTGTCCGAGCCCGTCCAGAGGTCTTGACGTCCGACCTCTGCGCTTCTAGCGTCCCCCTTTACTCGGACCCGAAGAAACTCAACCCCGGGCCCGCAGCACCCGTCAAGCTCCCGACAGCGTTCCGTCCCCTTCCGTTCCCGGCCACCCGGCGGGTGGTGAACTTGGAGGTCAGCGCATGCGTCTGCGTGCCGCGCACTGGGTCAGCATCGGAACCGCGAGCGCACTCGTCGCGCTCGCCGGATGCGGTGGAGGTTCTTCCGGCGACAGCGCGGGAGGCAGCAAGAGCTCCGATGGATCGGTGACCCTGTCCTGGCAGATGTGGGCCAGCGGAGCCGAGGAGGAGAAGCAGCTGAAGCACCTGGCGGGCCTCGTCACCGAGAAGCACCCCAAGATCAAGGTGGACGTCGACACCGCCCCGTTCAAGGACTACTTCACCAAGATGCAGACCCAGGCCGCCGGCGGCGAACAGCCCTGCATCGTCAG
Organism: Streptomyces sp. Da 82-17; assembly: GCF_046098215.1. Classification (NCBI taxonomy): domain Bacteria; kingdom Bacillati; phylum Actinomycetota; class Actinomycetes; order Kitasatosporales; family Streptomycetaceae; genus Streptomyces; species Streptomyces sp. Da 82-17. The sequence continues at coordinate 18,126 of NZ_JBJURH010000012.1, read as the reverse complement.
CATGCAGAGCCTCCGCCTGCCCGGCTTCGCGGAACTGATGGAGCCCCTGGACGAACACCTCGGCAAGACCGGCGCCGACGGCTTCGAACCGGCCGCGACCGAGGCCCTCCAGTACGACGGCAAGACCTACGCCCTGCCCATGGACCTCGCCGCGATGGTCGTCTACTACAACAAGGACGCCTTCGCGAAGGCAGGCGTCGACGAGCCCGGCGGCGACTGGACCCTCGCCGACTTCGAGAAGGCCGCCGAGTCCCTCACCCGGGACGGCAAGAAGGGCTTCGGCCTCTCCTTCTCCGACCTGCACTCCCTGACCATGGCCCTCACCTACAACGGCGCCCGCCCCGCCACCGCCGACGGCAAGCCGCAGCTCGACGACCCGAAGCTGGTCGAGGCGTACGACTGGTACGCGGGCCTCGCCACCAAGGCCAAGTCGGCGAGCGTACCGGCGAGTTCGAGCGACGGCGGCTGGGCCGAGACCCAGTTCGTCAACGGCAACACCGCCATGGCCGTCGACGGCACCTGGAACCTCGGCTCGCACACCGGCGAGGCCAAGTTCAAGGTCGGCGTCGCCCCGATACCCGCCGGCCCCGACGGCTCCAGGACGTATGTCGCCAACTCGGGCTTCGGCATGTCCAAGTCCTGCGCGTACAAGGAGGAGACCGCCAAGGCCCTCGCCGTCCTCACCGGCCCCGAGGCGCAGCAGTACCTCGCCGAGCAGGGCCGTGTCTTCCCGGCCCGCACCGACGCGCAGCCCGCGTACGAGAAGTTCCTCACCGACCAGAACTCCGGGAACCCCGACGGCGCCGCCACCGTCAAGCTCGGCATGAAGGCCGTCAAGGACGGGCTCGCCGGCGGGGAGCCGTTCGTCGGCACCGAGGACTGGGACCAGGTCAACACCCTGTTCAGCCAGTACCTGTTGGAGGCGTACACCGGCTCGAAGAGCGCGAAGGAAGCGCTGACGACCATTCAGCAGAAGTCGGCTCAGCAGAAGTCGGCCGGCTGACCCGTGGCCGTCGACGAGATGACACGCACCGCGAAGCCCGCGCCGCCCACGGGAGCTCGCCCCGTGCGCCGCGGGCCGAGCGCCCGCGAACGCTGGTACGCGTACGGCTTCCTGTCCCCGGGCGTCCTCGGCCTCACCCTCTTCACCCTGTTCCCGGTGGGCATGGCCGTCGTGATGAGCCTGCACGAGTGGCCCATCTTCGGCGACCGCTCGTTCCTCGGCGTCGACAACTTCCGCCATCTCCTCGCCGAGGACCCCACCTTCCTGGTGTCGGTCCGCAACACCTTCGTGTTCACGGCCCTGTTCCTGCCGCTGAACGTGATCCTGTCGCTCGCCCTGGCCTTCTGGATCTCCCACTGCCGCGGCCGGCAGGTGTTCCGCGTCCTGTTCTTCATCCCGACGATCACACCGATGGTCGTCAACGCGATGATCTGGAAGATGCTGTACCAGCCCGACGGCGTCCTCGACCACTACCTCGGCAGCTGGTTCGGCATCGACGCACCGAACTTCCTCGCCGACCCGGACACGGCGATGTTCGCCGTCGTCGCGATGAGCGTCTGGCAGGGCATCGGCTACAACCTCATCGTGTTCTCCGCGGCCATCGACGCCCTGCCCGCCTCGGTCCTGGAGGCCGCCGAGATCGACGGCGCCCGCGGCCTGGTGAAGTTCTTCCGCGTCCAACTGCCGCTGATGTCACCGGCCGTCTTCTTCGTCACCACCATGACCATGATCACGTCGATGCAGGTGTTCACACAGACGTACATCCTCACCAAGGGCGGCCCCGGCGACTCCACCGTCACCATGGTGCAGAACGTGTACGAGAACGGCTTCGTCTCCCGCGACCTGGGCGTCGCCGCCGCCGGGGCCTGGCTCCTCTTCGCCGTCATCCTGCTCATCACGGCCGTGCAGTTCGTCGGCCAGAAACGGTGGGTGCACTATGAGCACTGACACCCCCAACAGCGCGCGCAGTCACGTGAGTTGGACGCCGCGCCGGATCGTCTCCCACGTCCTCCTTGCCGCGGTGACGTTCCTGTTCCTGACGCCCGTCCTGTACGCGGTGGCCACCGCCCTGAAGCCGGCGGGGGAGACCTTCAGCAACCCGCCGTCCCTGATCGGCTCCAGCGTGCGCTGGCAGAACTTCGCCGACGTCTTCGACTACCTGCCGTTCCACCGCTTCATCGTCAACGGCCTCCTCGTCGCCGTCGTCGGCACCCTCGTCGTCCTCGCCGCGTCCTCGCTCGGCGCCTACGCGTTCGCCCGGCTGCGCTGGCGGGGCCGCGAGAGCGTGTTCCTGCTGTTCCTCGCGACCCTGATGGTCCCTCAAGAAGTGCTGGTCGTCCCCATGTTCATCCTCATGCAGGAGTTCGGCTGGGTGAACAGCGTCCAGGCCCTGATCTTCCCGTGGGCGTTCACCGCGTTCGGCACGTTCCTGCTGCGCCAGTTCTTCCGCCAGATCCCGTACGAACTCCAGGAGGCCGCAACCCTCGACGGCTGCACACCGCTGCGCACCTTCTGGTCCGTGATGCTGCCCATCGCCAGACCGGCCCTCGGCGTGCTCGCGGTCTTCACGTTCATCTCGTACTGGAACAGCTTCCTGTGGCCGCTGATCGTCGTGAACGACGTCCACGACCTCGGCACCGTGCCGCTCGGCCTGTCCCTGTTCTTCGGCCAGAACTCCAACCAGTGGCACCTCGTCATGGCGGCCTCGGTGATCTCCCTCGTACCGACGCTGCTGCTGCTCATCGCCCTGCAGAAACACCTGGTCAAGGGCATCGCGGCCACGGGCATCGCCGGCCGCTGAACCCACTGCCGCACCAGACGTCCCGCCCCCCCCGGCCCGAAGGAGATTCCCCTGCTGCTCTTCGACCAGCGCACCGGACCCGACCTCGGTGCCGACACCCCCGCCTACCCGCAACCCCACGTCCCCGACTGGTACGCCGACGCCAAGCTCGGCGTGTTCATCCACTGGGGCGTCTACTCCGTACCCGCCTGGGGCACACCCCGCGAACCCGGCCGACACACCCCCGTGGAGCAGGAGTTCAGCCACCACCCGTACGCCGAGTGGTACGCCAACACCGTCCGCATCCCCGAGTCCCCGACCCGCCGCCACCACGAGCGGACCTACGGCGTCGGCACCTCGTACGAGGACCTCGCCGACCGGTGGACCGCCGAACATTTCGACCCCGACGCGTGGATGGAGCTGTTCGCCGCCTGCGGAGCCCGCTATGTCGTGCCGACCGCCAAGCACCACGACGGCTTCTGCCTGTGGGACTCGGCGACCACCCCGTTCACCTCGGCCCGCCGCGGACCCCGCCGCGACCTGATCGCCGACCTGAGCGCCGCCGCCCGCCGCCACGGACTGCGCCTCGGCCTCTACTTCTCCGGCGCCCTGGACTGGCACAACGGCGCCTTCCCGCCGATCCGCTCGCTCACCGACCTGTTCCGACTCCGCCGCAACGACCGGGAGTTCGCCGACTTCGCGCACGACCAGCTGACCGAACTCGTCGACCGCTTCCGGCCCGACTACCTGTGGAACGACATCGACTGGCCCGACAGCGGCAAGGGCCGCGGCCCCAAGGACCTCGCCGCCCTCTTCGCCCGCTACCTCGACCAGGTCCCCGAAGGGCTCGTCAACGACCGCTGGGGCGTGCCGTACTTCGGCGTGCCCACCCGCGAGTACGTCTCCGAGCACAGCACAGCCGACCGCGTGTGGGAGGCCTGCCGGGGCCTCGGCCGCTCCTTCGGCCACAACACCGCCGAGGACGACCGGCATCTGATCAGCGGCCACGACCTCGTGCACCTGCTCCTCGACACGGTCGCCAAGAACGGCAACCTCCTCATCAACGTCGGCCCCCGCGCCGACGGCACCCTCCCCGAGAACCAGGTCGCCCGCCTGCACATGCTCAGGGACTGGCTGGCCGTCAACTCGCCCGCGATCCACGGCAGTCGGCCCTGGCGACGGCACACCGAACCGACCGGACACCCCGTCCGCTACACCACCCGCGAGGGCGTCCTGTACGTCGCCGACCTGGACCCGCAGCACGGGGCGCTGTCGTTGTCCGGCGAGGCGGCGGCGCGGGCGGCCGAGGGGGAGGTGTACTGGTTGACCCCTGACGGGCGTCGGCCAGCGCACCCCGACGGCGGCGGAACCTTCACGGTGCCGGAGGTGCTGCGGGGTGCGGGCGCGGCCGTGCTGGCCATCGAGGGAGGAGCGGAATGAGCACCGGTGCCGGGGTGCGGACAGACGGCGCCGTCGAGCTGGCGCAGGTGACCCGGGGCGGTTTCGTCGAGAGCCGCCACTTCGGGCACGCGGTCGTCGTCGGACCGGACGGCAAGCCCCAACAGGCCTGGGGCGACCCGGAGTTGGCGATCCTGCCCCGCTCCAGCCTCAAGCCCTTCCAGGCGCTCGCCTCCCTCACCGCGGGCGCCGCACTCGCCGACCGCACGCTCGCCGTCGCCTGCGGCAGCCACACCGGGGAGCCCTTCCACATCGACGCCGTCGACCGCATCCTCGACTCCTGCGGCCTCACCCGCGACGCCCTGCGCAACGTACCGGCCCTGCCCGAGAACGCCGAGGTCCGCGACGCATGGGTGCGGGCCGGCCGGGGCCCGGCGCCCGCCGCGATGAACTGCTCCGGCAAACACGCCGCGATGCTCGCCGCCTGCGTCCACCAGGGCTGGGACACCGCCACGTACACCCACCCCGACCACCCGCTGCAGCAGCACGTCCGCGCCACGCTGTCCCGCCTGGCCGCCGAACCCGTCGACACGGTCGTCGTCGACGGCTGCGGCGCGCCCTGCCCGGCCCTGACCCTGTCCGGCCTCGCACGCGCGGGCGCGGCCCTCGCCACCGCCCCACTCGGCAGCCCGGAAAGGGCAGTTGCGGACGCGATGCGCACCTACCCCGAGTACGTCGGCGGCACCGGACACCTCAACACCCGCTTCGCGCAACTCGTCCCCGGCTCCCTCGCCAAGGGCGGCGCCGAAGGGGTGTTCCTCGCGGCGCTCGCCGACGGCACGGCGGTCGCCGTGAAGGCCGTCGACGGCAGCCCCCGCGCCACCACGGCCGTCGCGGTCGCCGCGCTCCGCGCCACCGGACAGGCGCTGCCGCCGCTCCCCGAGCTGGAGGACGTGCCCGTGGAGGGCGGCGGCCGCCGGGTGGGCGCCGTACACGTCATGATCGGCACACCCGAAGGAAGGGAGCAGCGATGAGCCTGCCCGACGACTCCTGGTTCCGCGGCGCCGGGCTCGGCCTGTTCGTGCACTGGGACCACGCCAGCGCACAGGGCCTGGAGGTGTCCTGGCCGATGGTCGGAGGCTCCGCCAACCTCCGCCACACCACCAGCACGAGCATCGCCCAGTACCGCAGCACCGAGCACACCTTCGACCCCCGCCGCTTCGACGCCCGCCAACTCGCCCGTACCGCAAGGGAGTCCGGCGCCACCTACGCCGTCCTGACGGCCCGCCACCACAACGGCTACGCGATGTGGCCGACCGCCGCCGACAAACGCTCGGTGGCCCACAGCCGCGGCGAACGCGACATCGTCGGCGAGTACGTGACGGCCATGCGCGCCGAAGGTCTCCGCGTCGGCCTCTACTACTCCCTCAGCGACTGGAACCACCCCGACTACCCGGCGTTCACCGACACCCACCACCCGTACGCACAGCCCGAGTCGACCTGGACCTGGACCAGCCCCGAGCAGGCCGACCGCTATCGCGCCTACCTCACCCGGCAACTCACCGAACTCCTCACCTGGTACGGGCCCATCGACCTGCTCTGGTTCGACGGCGAGTGGGAACGCACCGCCGACGAGTGGCGCACCGGCGAACTCCGCGCCCTCATCCGCCGCCTCGCCCCCGACTGCATCGTCAACGACCGCCTCACCGGCCACGGGGACTACGCGACGCCCGAGCAGTACATCCCCGCCGAGCCCCCGCCCGGACCGTGGGAGGCCTGCCTCACCATGAACACCTCGTGGGGCCACGTACCGCAGGACCACGACTACAAGTCGGCCCGCGAGATCCTCCACACCCTCGCCGAGGTCGTCTCCAAAGGCGGCAACCTGCTGCTCAACGTCAGCCCCACCGGCGACGGCACCCTCCCGCCCGAGCAGCGCGACCGCCTCGCCGCCCTCGCCGAGTGGACGACGACCCACGGCGAAGCCGTCACCGGCGTACGCCCCGGCCTGGCCCCCGGCATGTTCTACGGCCCCACCGCCCGCCGCACCCACCCCGACGGCTCCGAAACGCTGTACCTCTACCTCCTGTCCTGGCCCGAGGAACGCTTCGGCGTACGCGACGTCCCCACCCGCAGGGTCCGCTCCGTACAGCTGATGGGCGCGGGCGACCTCGAACGGGAGGAACGGGTGGCCATCAACGACCTCCAACTACCCGACCCGAGAGGCGAGTTGAGGATCACACCGCCGAAGCACCGCCCGGACGTCCTGCTCCCGGTCGTACGCATCGACCTCGCTGCGGGCCGTTGAGTACGTACTCACCCCACCGTTGAGTACCAGCCCGGTGCCCGGCCCCGCCCGAGCGGGCCAGAGTGTCCGGCATGACGACACCCGAATCGCAGCCCGAGCCGACCCCGACCGGAACGACCGCCCCCGCCGACCCGTTCGCGCCCTCGACCAGGGCCGTACGGGTCTTCGCGGGCATCGGCCTGCTGCTGCTCCCGGTCGTCTTCGTGGTGTACGCCGTCATCATCCTCAACCAGTCGTACAGCGGCGACGGCGTCCCCGGCCACCTGGTCCCGATCGCTCCGTGGCTGATGGCGTTGTCCGGCATCCTGGGCCTGCTCGGGCTCTTCCTCCCGAGCGACACGACCGCCCACTCGGCCCGCAGCACGACCGTCAAGGCCCAGTACGCCCTGGCCGTCGCCGCCCCGATCCTGTCGGCCGTCGACTTCGGCTAGGCCGGCCCGATGCGCGTGGGCGCGACGGGCGTACGAGTCAACGGGCTGCTGCGGCAGGGGAGTTGCCCGGCGTGCACGGCCCGAGCCGAGCGACTAAGCTGCACCACCATGACGACCGGGACGGCCACGCGCCACACACGGATGGGCAACCCGGCGGCCCCCTGAGCGCCCAACGGGCCTACGCAGGCCCGCACTTCACCCGGGACGGGAGCGCCCGCGCCGCCGCCGCAACTCCGCGCGCCCCACCTCCGTCGTGCTGCTGTGCACCACACACCGGACACCGCACCCACGACAGGAGCCCCACCCCGCCATGCCCGTCACCACAACGCTGAACATCCCCACCCGGGACGGCGAAGCCGACGCCTTCGCCGCGTTCCCCGACCACGTCGACGCCGGCGCCGACCGTCACCCTGCCGTCCTCATGTACCCGGACGGCTTCGGCATCCGGCCCGCGCTCCGCGACATGGCCGCCGAACTCGCCGCCCGCGGCTACTACGTCCTCGTCCCCAACTTCCTTCACCGGCACGGCCCTTCACCCGTCGTCGACCTTCCGGAGTTCATCGGCGAGGAGGCCCGCCCGGCAGTGTTCGCCCAGCTCATGCCCATGATCGAGGCGCACACGCCGGAACGTTCGCTCGCCGACGCCGAGGCGTACCTCGCGTTCCTCGCCGCCCGACCGGAGGTGGCGGACGGCCCGATCGCCGTGACGGGCTACTGCTTCGGCGGCCTCCTGGCCGTACGCACCGCCGCGGCCCACCCCGACCGGGTGTCGGCGCTGGCCGCCTTCCACGCCCCGGTGCACGCGGACGGCCCGGACACCCTCGCCCGACTCACCGCCGAGATCCACTTCGGCCACGCGGCGACCGACCTGACCCCTGAAGCGCTGACGGCCCTCAACGGCACTCTGTCGGCGGCGGACCTGACGTACACGTCGGAGATCTACCCGGACACGGTCCACGGCTTCACGATGCCGGACACGGACGCCCACAACCCGAAGGCCCTGCAACACCATTGGGACCGCCTGCTGCCACTCCTGGGCAGGACGATCGGGCGGAGGGGGTAAGGGGGCAAGGGGCGGCAAGAGGCCGGGGGCGCGGGCCGCCGAAGGGGGCCCGAACAAAGAAGAGGGCCCAAACAAAACAGTCCCCGGAGTCCTCTACGTTGCCATCTACCTCAGTCGTCGCTGAGGCTCCGGTAGCGAGGGGCTTCGGGGGCCTGGCCAGAGCCTTCAGAATCTCTTGCCAACAGACGTCTCTGTCGACGGTGCGATTCCTCGGTTTCCTGGTGTATTAACCAGTCTCCTCCTCGTACGCCCCATGTCAAGGGCTCAGGCGAATTCCCTCAAACCCAACAAACCCGCAGGTCAGGCCCTCTGCAGGAGGCTACGTCAGGCATGCGCCCGACTACCTTCAGTGCGGCAGCGCAGGGGCGGGTATCTGGGGCGGCTACTGCAGGGCAGCCGCCCCGCCCCGTCCTCGGCTCGGCCTCACGCGCCGCTACGGTCAGTTCGACGGACGCGTCGGGTTGGCGACGTTGGGCGCGGAGGGCTCGGGCGATGGCACGTACCGAGATGAGCCAGGCAGGACCTGAGTATGCGGACACCTGACGAGCTGGAGGAATTCACCCATGGTGCAGCGGCCGGTGGGCAGGAGCTCGAGGCTGCGCGTGTACTGGCGCTGGCACATGCCTAGGGTGCTTGAACAGCTGGGCTTCGGCTTCGACGAGGCTGATCCCGACTGGAGCCCCAAGGTCCTGGCGGCAGACACACTCAAGGCGCTGACGCTGCTTCCCGCACAGGCTGCCGCGCTGGCCTGCGACTGGCGCGGCCTGCCTGTGGGGCAGGTGCGGGAGCTTCGCGGGCACAAGAACCTGACAGCATGAACGGAGCGCCTCGTCCACCACCTGCCGTCGGGCCCCACACGCGACCGCCTGGCCGCTTGGGCATCCGTGCGCGGGGCGACTGCCCTGACGGATCGGTGCAGCGGGCGGCCCTCGAGGGTGGCCTGGGGGCCGGCCGACGTGGAGACGGCGTGAGACCGAACGCCGACCCTTGGGCGTGGTGCAGCAGGATGGCATACGGCAAACCGTCGACTCCGGGCCCGGATCCGGCCCCCAGCCCGCGCAAGCCCATCACAATCCCATGTCGACCACCCGCAGCCCCGTAAGGCCCGCATCGTGAGCCCCGCGGACATGGCCGTGTGGTGTGCGTGCGGTGTGCTGGAGGAATGCGACGACCTCGGCGGTGATCTCCTCGCCGGGCAGCAAGTTGGGGATGCCGGGCGGATAGGCGGCGAGCGTGTCCGCGGAGATGCGGCCGACCGCTTCCTCCGCGGGCAGGACGCGCGTCGGGCGGTGGAACGCCTCGCGGGTGGTGAGCCGGGCCGGGCCGGGAGCGGGGAGGCGTTGGAGCGGCTGGTGGCCGCCGTCGGTGAGCGGCGTCGGCAGGCAGTGCAGAGCCTCGACGAAACGCTCGGTGTCGGGCAGCGAACCCCCGCCCACGACGGCGACGATCGCGGCGTCGGTGGCGACCTCGACCATGATCTGGTGGTCGCGGTAGAGCAGCCGCCGGGCGTCGTGACCGGAGATGTGTCCGTGCCGGGTGTCGATCGCGATACGCAGCGGGTCGGAGCCGACGACGTCCTCGTACGCGGGAAACGTGTCGGCCACGAGACGGAAGCGCCCCAGCCGTCGGATCGTACGGCGGATACGGTCCGCGGCGTCGATGGACTCGCCCAACTCCCCGGCCCCGCCCGCGAGTTGGGCACGCGCCAGGTCGAGCGACGCGAGCAGCAGAGCGCTGGCACTCGTGGACTGCACCATGCGGTGGGCCCGGTCGATGAGCGGTTCGAGCCGGTCGGCGTAGGGACCGTCGGCGAGGTGGAGCATCGCGGACTGGGTGAGGCTGCCGCCCAGTTTGTGCGTGCTGGACGTGACGAGATCCGCACCCTGGGACAGCGCACCGGCCGGCAGTCGGGGGTGGAAGCCGAAGTGGGCGCCCCACGCTTCGTCGACGATCAGCGGCACCCCGGCGTCGTGCGCGACGTCGGCGAGACCGCGGATGTCGGACACGGCGCCGAAGTAGCTGGGCGACACGACGTAGGCGGCGGCCGGGCGGTCGGCGTCGGCGAGGGCGCGGGCCAGCGCCTCGGGGGTGATGCCGTGGGCGATGCCCTGCTCGGCGTCGATGGACGGCTGGACGAACACGGCGTCGAGGCCGGACAGGACGAGCCCGTCGATGACGCTCGAGTGGACACTGCGCTGCACGACGAGGGTGTCGCCGAGCGCCGGGGTGATGAGGGACGCGATCTGGTTGGCCTGCGAGGCGCCGTTGGTCAGGAACCAGGTCCGGCGCGCACCCCACGCCGCGGCGGCGAGATCCTGCGCCTCGGCGAGGGGTGAGGCGTCGCCGAGGTCGAGCCCGTCGAGCAGCGGCGGAAAGTCCAGTGCGAGCACATCGGGGCCGAACAGGTCGGCGAGCGGCGCGAAGCGGGCGGTGTCCGCGGCATGCCCGGGCACGTTGAGACGCAGCCAGTCCCGTCCCGCGTGCGCGCGGAGGGCTTCGGCGTACGGGGCGCGGGAAGCCCCCGGCCGCCGGGATGCGGGAGCCGACGACGCGGACCCGGTCACCCCGGTCACCCCGGTCGTTCCGGTTGTTTCGGTCGTTCCGGTCGCCCCAGGGGCGCGTACGGGCTGCTGGACGGGCGGAGGCAGTGCGGTGGATCTGGTGTTCACGCAGGTGAGCGTGTCAGGCTGCGCGACATAGAGGAATGCGGCACTTGACTGCACTGCTCCATACACCGTCTATAACTGAGGTCCACAACTGAGCCTTCACCGGCTCTCGTCCCCGAAGGATTTCCGTACGACCATGCTCGAGTTGCGTCATTTGTATGTGTTGCGGGCGATAGCGCGCGAGGGCTCGCTGGCAGGCGCGGCACGGTCGCTGCACCACAGCCAGCCGACGGTCACACACCATCTGGCGACGCTGGAGCGGCATTTCGGCACGGAGCTCGTACGCCGCGGCCCGCGGGGCGCACAGCTCACGGACACGGGAAGCGCTCTGCTGCCGCACGCGGAGGCGGTGATCGAACGTCTGCGGTTGGCGGAACGCGAGGTACGGGACCTCGCCGAGCAGGGGACGCGGACGCTGCACGTAGGGGCGTTCCCGACAGCTGGTGCGTTGCTGCTGCCGCCGGTGGTGAAGGCGCTGCGCGCGGGCGGGGTGAACGTGTCGCTGACCGAGGGCGAACTCCCCGTCCTGCTTGAGGGGTTGAGGGCCAGGGAGCTGCATGCGGCGCTGGTGTTCTCGCAGCCCGGCGACCGCCTCGACCTGGACGGCGACTTCGACCTGCACCCCCTCCTCCAGGACCCGCTGCTGCTGGCCCTGCCGCCGGGCCACCCCTGCGCCGAGCTGGAGCGGGTGCCGTTGGGGGCGCTGCGGGAGGAGGAGTGGATCGGCGCGGCCGACCCCGCCGACCCGTGCGACCGACTGCTGGCGTGGGCGTGTGCGCGCCGCGGCTTCGAGCCGGCGCATTCGCTGCGTACGGACGACTACGCGATGGTCCTCGGCTTCGTCGCCGCCGGTGCCGGGGTCGCGGTGGTGCCGAGGTTGGCGCTGGGCGCGGGGCGGTCGGACATCGAGGTGCGCCCTTTGGAAGGGGATGTGCTGGTACGGGAGATCAGCGCGGCGGTGCTGCGTACCACAGCGGCGCCTGCTCTGCACGATTTTCTGAGAGCTCTCACGGTGCAGGCACAACAGATCGACGAGCGGTGGGGGCAACCTGTCGATGTGGCCAACTGACATGGGTGTACTTGTACTTCGCTGATGTTGTCGGCCGGGCGCTGGTCCCGCACGATCCCGGGAACCTTTACGCCGTTCCCGGTCGGGGACCTTCAGGAGGAGTGCCATGGGCCGCATCTTGGGCGAGCTGTGTCGCCGTAAACCGTTGGGTGTGATGATCGCGGAGAGCGACCACGCCGAGCCTGCTTCCACTACGGACGCGACGGACACGACGGACACGACGGCCGCCACGGGCGCCACGGGCAGGGCGGATGCGACGGCGGGGGCGGGTGGCGGTCTTCAACGGTCCATGGGACTGGGCCAGTTGACGCTTCTGGGCATCAGCTCGGTGGTCGGTACGGGCATCTTCTTCGTGCTGGGCACGACCGTTCCGGACGCGGGCCCGAGCGTGATCCTGTCGTTCGCGCTGGCGGCCGTGGTCGCGGGGCTGGCGGCGTTGTGTTACGTGGAGCTCGCGGCGACGGTGCCGGTGGCGGGCAGCACGTACTCGTACACGTATGCCTCGCTGGGAGAGGGGGCCGCGTACCTGGTCGCGTGGTGTCTGATCCTGGAGTACGGCGTCGCGGTGTCCACGGTCGCGGTGAGCTGGGGGCAGTACGTCAGTGAACTGACCGATTCCCTCTTCGGGTTCACACTGCCCGACGCGATCAGCCAGCCCCCGGGCGCGGGCGGATACGTGAACATCCCGGCCCTGGTCGTCGTGCTGCTGTGCTCGCTGCTGCTGGCGCGCGGCACGCGTGAGTCGGCGCTGGTGAACGCGGTGATGGTGTGCGTGAAGATCGGTGTGCTGCTGGTGTTCGTGGCGGTGGCGTTCACGGCGTTCCGCGGCGAGCACTTCAGCGACTTCGCACCGCACGGCATCGGCGGTATCGGCGTCGCGGCGTCGGGTGTGTTCTTCTCGTACGTCGGGTTCGACACCGTGGCGACGGCGAGTGAGGAAGTGAAGAACCCGCGGCGCACGATCCCGCTGGCGCTGCTGCTCACGCTCGTGACGGTGACGGTGCTGTACATCCTGGTCGCGGTCGCGGCGGTCGGCGCGCAGCCGACGGGGAAGTTCGGGGAGCAGGCGGACGCGGGCGAGGCGGTCCTCGCGCAGATCCTGCGGGACGTGACCGGGGCCGGCTGGCCGGCGACACTCCTCGCGGCGGGCGCGGTCGTGTCGATCTTCAGCGTGGTCCTGGCGACGCTCTTCGGGCAGACCCGCATCCTCTTCTCCATGGCCCGCGACGGCCTGGTCCCGCAGGTGTTCCGCCGAGTGGACCGGCGCCGCCACACTCCGGCGCGCAACACGTGGATCGTCGGCGCGTGCGTGGGCGTGCTGGCGGCGTTCGTGCCGCTGCAGTACCTGGCGGACCTGACCAGCATGGGCACCCTCGTCGCGTTCGTCGCCGTCGCGGCAGCCGTGGTGGTGCTGCGCCGCATCGCGCCGGACGCGCCGCGCCCGTTCAAGGTGCCGTTCTACCCGTGGGTGCCGATCCTGTCGGCGGTGTCCTGCCTCTACCTGGCCTACCTCCTGCCCGGCATCACCTGGGCCCTGTTCGCCTGCTGGCTCCTGCTGGCCGCAGCCCTCTACCTGGCCTTCGGCCGCCGCCATTCGGCACTCGGACGTACGGGAGGGGCCGAAGTCGAGGTTCCGGCGCAGGCGGGCCCGGCGGAGACCGCTGACGCCGAACCGGTTGCACGACAGGGGAGTTGACGCCCGCCGGCCGCGTGCCGGCTGAGAAAGGGGAGGGCGCTGGAGCTCGTACGGGCTCCGGCGCCCTCCCCTTCGGTCTGTGGAGGTGCGTTTGTGCGGTGGTTTGGGGGTGTTGGGGCTGGGTGGGGGTGTGGTGTAGGTCATGTTACCGCGGGTATCTGAAACGTTGTGTCGCAGGTATGTTGCGGGCATTGCATGCGGCGTGTGAACCGGACCGAGTCCGGGTTGTGTGGGGCGGAGGCGTGTACGAGGTGGACGAGCAACAGGTTGTCGTCGATGTTCTGGTGATCGGCGCAGGAATCTCCGGGATCAGTGCGGCGCACCACGTGCTGAGCGATGATCCCGACGTGTCGCTGGTGGTGTTGGAGCGGCGCACGCAGGTCGGCGGGACATGGGACCTGTTCCGCTATCCCGGAATCCGATCCGACTCCGACATGTCGACGTTCGGCTTCGGCTTCCGGCCGTGGCGCGACGCGCGGATCCTCGCGGGCGGCGCACGGATCCGGAAGTACGTGGAGGACGCGGCCGCCGACAGCGGCGTACTGGAGCGCATCCGCTTCGGGCGACGTGCGATGCGCGCGGACTTCTCGCACGCGTCGGGACGTTGGACCGTCGAGGTCGTCGACGAGGCCACCGGCGGGCGCGAGGTGTACAGCGCCGGATACGTGATCGGCGCGACGGGCTACTACGACTACGACGAGCCGTACCGCCCCGACTTCCCCGGCGAGGACGCCTTCCAGGGGACGGTGGTGCATCCGCAGCACTGGCCGGAGGACCTGGACTACGCCGGCAAGCGGGTGGTGGTGATCGGTTCGGGCGCCACGGCCATCACGCTGCTGCCGGCGATGGCCGAAGAAGCCGGGCACGTGACGATGCTGCAGCGTTCACCCACGTACGTGCTCGCACTGCCCGAGGTTGACCCCGTGACCTCGCTGCTGCAGAAGCTGCGCGCCCCCGCCGGGCTCACGTACAAGATCTCTCGGGCACGGAACATCGCCTTGCAGCGCGGCAGTTACGCCTTCTGCCGCAAGTTCCCGGGCCTGGCCCGCAGGGTGCTCCTCGGCCTGGTACGGGCCCAGGCGGGCAAGGGCGTGGACATGCGGCACTTCAGCCCGAGCTACAAGCCGTGGGACCAGCGGCTGTGCGTCGTGCCGGGCGGTGACCTGTTCAAGGTGCTCAAGAGCGGCAAGGCGTCCGTGGCGACCGACCACATCGACACGTTCACCGCGGACGGAATCCGGCTGAAGTCCGGCGAGGAACTGAAGGCGGACATCGTCGTGACCGCCACCGGACTGAGCGTGCGCCTCCTCGGCGGCATGGAGATGACGATCGACGGGCAGCCGGTGAACGTCACCGACCGGGTGCTGTACAAGGCGGTGCTCCTCGAAGGCGTGCCGAACCTGTCGCTGGTCATCGGCTACACCAACGCGTCCTGGACCCTGAAGGCGGATCTCGCGGCCCAGTACACGTCCCGGCTGCTGGCCCACATGCGGCGCCACGGGCACGACATCGCCACGCCCGTCGCTTCGGACGGGGACAGGTCCCCGTTCTCGGTGATGGGGGAGGCACTGACGTCGGGATACATCGCGCGCGCCGACAAGGTGATGCCCCGTCAAGGCACCCGCGACCCATGGCGGTTGTGGAACAACTACTACCGCGACCGCGCCCTGCTCAAGGACGCGCCGATCGACGACGGCCTGCTCCGCTTCGCCAAGGCCGACCCGTCGGGCCCGGCGGCGGACGCCGCACCCGAGGAGCATGCGGCGCGCCCTGAGAACACAGGCCCGCAGGAATCGACGCGCGCCGCCTGACCGTACGCGCGCGCCCAACTACACGACAAACCAGGCCTCTTGACCGTACGACCAGGGCCGACCAGGGACGACCCGATCCCCCGAGCCGTTCCGAGCCGACCCGAAAGAACCCGCGTACCGCCGAGCTGAGATCCGAGGTCGAAGATGACTGCGAAACTGACGAGGAAGGTCTACGACGAGCGCTTGCGGACATTGTCGCAGGGCTCGGTGAACGTCAACTTCAACGCTTTCGTCGATATCCGCTGGGACGATCCGGAATTCGCGGTGGACACCAGCGATCCGCGCTGGGTGCTGACGAGCGCGGACGCCCTGGGCGCGCACCCGTGGTACCGGGAACAGCCGTTGGAGACGCAGATCCGTATCGGGATCTGGCGGTGGGCTGTGATCGCGAAAGTGGGCATGCAGTTCGAGAACATCCTGATGCGGGGTGTGCTGGACTACCTGTACGAACTGGGCAACCGCAACGAGGAGTTCAGGTACCTCACGCACGAGATCACCGAGGAGACGCATCACACGCAGATGTTCCAGGAGTTGGTGAACCGCACGGGCGTGGATACGCCGGGCGGCAAACGCTGGTTCAGGAAGGTGAGCCGATTCCTGCCGTTGGCGGGTTCGCTCTACCCGGAGGCGTTCTTCACCGGAATTCTCGCGGGGGAGGAGCCGATCGACCATCTGCAGAAGGCGGCACTGCGCAGCGGCGAACCCGTGCATCCCCTCCCGCAGCGGATCATGCAGATCCACATCGCGGAGGAGGCACGGCACATTTCCTTCGCGCACGAATTCCTGCGGCTGCGCGTCCCGCGTTACGGGAAGGCACGCCGGGGTGCGCTGTCGGTGCTGTTCCCGGTGATCATGCGGGTGCTGTGCGACGTGATCATGATTCCGGACCGGAAGGCGGCCGCCGAGGTCGGCATCCCGGAATGGGTCGTGAAGGACGTGTTCTGGAAGTCCGAAGCGGGACGGAAGATGCTGCACGACCTGTTCTCGGACGTACGGATGCTCGCGGAGGACATCGGCCTGATGAACAAGGTGTCCCGACCGGTGTGGCGGGCCTTGCGGATCGACGGTCGTCCGGCCCGCTTCCGCGGCGAGCCGGTCCCGCACGCCTGAGCACACGTCACCCTCCCCTCCGGGACGCCCGTACGAACCGTGTCCTGCGCACCAGCCGTGTCCTGAAGCAAGCACCCCGAACGGAGACAAGCCCGCCGTGCCCTACGTCGTGACCCGATCCTGTTGTGCCGATGCCTCCTGCGTGCTGGCCTGCCCCGTCAACTGCATTCACCCCGCGCCGGGGGAGCCTGGTTTCGGTACGGCGGAGATGCTGTACGTGGATCCGCAGACGTGCGTGGACTGTGGTGCGTGTACGACGGCATGCCCGGTCGACGCGTTGAAGCCACATACGGCTCTCGGCCCGGGGGAGTTGCCGTTCGTGGAGTTGAATGCCGCGTACTACAGGACCAACCCGCATGCGGACCGCACGCCGATGTACGTGGTGCCGAGTCAACGAGCGCTCCCCGCAGGCGAGTTGAGCGTCGCAGTGGTCGGGGCGGGGCCGGCCGGGCTGTTCGTGGCGGACGAGTTGCTGCGTCATCCGGGGGTGCGGGTGGTGGTGTACGAACGGCTGCTGACGCCGTACGGACTGGTGCGGGCCGGGGTGGCGCCGGACCACCAGGACACCAAACAGGTCACCGAGTTGTTCGCGGCGATCGAGGCACAGCCGGGATTCTCCTACCGACTGGGCGTGGAGGTCGGCGCCGACGTCACGCACGAGGACCTGCGGCGTGAACACGACGCGGTGGTCTACGCGGTGGGAGCGGCGACGGACCGGCGTCTGGGCGTCGAGGGCGAGGAACTGACGGGGAGCGTCTCGGCCACGGACTTCGTGGCCTGGTACAACGGCCACCCCGACCGGGCCGAGGACGCTCATGCCCTGGACGGGGAACGGGCCGTCGTGATCGGCAACGGCAACGTGGCCCTGGACGTGGCGCGTGTCCTGACAGCCGACCCACAGGAACTGGCCCGTACCGACATATCCGACCGGGCCCTGGAGGCGCTGCGGGAGAGCCGGGTGCGTGAGGTGGTGCTGCTGGGGCGGCGCGGGCCGGCACAGGCGGCGTTCACGGTGCCGGAACTGGTGGCACTGTCCGCGCTGGAAGGAGTGGACGTATGCGTGGAGGGCTGGCCGGAAGGGCTCGATCCGAATGACAGCGAGAAGACGCGTCTGCTGGCCGCCCTGGCCGCGCGCACGCCGGTAGGAGGCCGACGGCGCATCGTCCTGCGGTTCCTCACGGCCCCGGTCCGGCTGCTCGGCGCGGACGGGCGGGTACGCGGGGTGGAGGTGACACCGACCGAGCTGTACACGGACGACACGGGCACGATGCGGGCCCGGCCGACCGGACAGAGCGAGGTCCTCGAAACCGGCCTGGTCCTGCGGTCGGTGGGCTACCGGGCACGTCCGGTACCGGGCCTCCCGTTCGACGAGGAAACCGCGACCGTACCGCACGAGCAGGGCCGGATCACAGCAGGGGTGTACGTCGCGGGCTGGATCAAACGCGGCCCGACGGGCTTCATCGGGACGAACAAAACCTGCGCACAGGAGACGGCCGCCTCGCTGCTGGACGACTTTGCGGCGGGGCGTCTGGCGCGTACTCCTGCGGGGCCGGACGCGGGGGATGGCGGGTTGGGTGATGCGGGTGATGCGGGTGGTGGTCTGGGGTTGGAGGCGTGGCGGGCGATTGACCGTGCGGAGCGGGCGGCGGGTCGGGTGCAGGGTCGTCCGCGGGTGAAGTTCACTGACTTTGAGTCGTTGCATCGGGCTGCTGCGCAGGACGCTCCGGCGGGGGCGGTTGTGCGCGGGTGATCCGGTGCGGCGGCAACGGGCACAGGCCCATCCTGCTGGAC